>CAJXIS010000001.1 GCA_913054115.1 uncultured Acidimicrobiaceae bacterium
TGAACGACTTGTCATCCACCTGACCCACATCAGTCACCAGACCGATACACGCACCAGCCTCGACCGGCTCCGTGGTCGTCACGACCTCGGTCGTGGTCGTCGGTGCCTCGGTCGTGGTCGTCGTGGGCGCAGCAGTAGTCGTCGTCACCCCCTCCGTCGTCGGCGTGGCGTCGCCCCCTCCACCGCCACAGGCCGAAGCCAGCAGTGTGAACGAGAGCAGTACAGCCGGCAGAGTTCGTGATCGCCGCATGGAATGCTCTCCCCTCATTGGAATTTGGTCTGACTGTCGGATCTGGGCCTGGAGCACATCGATCAGCCCGCTGCCTGACGGACAGCGGCTTCGAGGTCGGCTCGACCGGCCTGGTGCGCGGCGATCAGGCTGGCTGCGTGCGGAACCGGCGTGAACGCGGCGGCGACTCTCGTGACCGGTGCCTCGAGTTCACCGAACAACTCCTCGTTCACCTGGGCTGCGATCTCCGCTCCGGCGCCGGCAAAGCCCACCGAACCGTGCGCGATGACGGCTCGCCTGGTACGTCCGACCGAGTCGAGGATGGTTGGGAGGTCGAGGGGCAGCAGGGTCCGTAGATCGACGACTTCGACCGAGATGCCGTCCTCGGCAACCGACTTGGCGACCCGGTGGGCGGTTCCCACCATCGGCCCCCAGGAGATCACGGTGACGTCTGTGCCCGGTCGTGTGATGACGGCCGAGCCGAGGGGGAGCGTGTAGGGCTCATCGGGAACAGCCGATTTGGCGAAGAGCAGGGACATGCCTTCGAGGAAGACGCACGGGTCCTCGTCGTCGATACACGCAGCGAGCAGGCCCTTGGCGTCGGCCGGGTTCGAAGGAAAGACGACCTTGAGGCCGGGAACATGCATTGCCCATGCCTCGAACGACTGGGAGTGTTGTGGTCCGTTCCCGGTGCCGACCACGGTGCGCACGGTGATCGGCGCAGTGACTCGACCACCGGTCATGTAGCGGAGCTTCGCCGCATGGTTGACGAGCTGATCCATGCAGACGCCGAGAAAGTCGCAGAACATGATCTCCGCCACGGGGCGCATCCCAGCTGCGGCAGCGCCGATGGCGGCACCGAGGATCGCCGTTTCGGAAATCGGCGTCGATCGGACCCGGTCTCCGAAATCGGTCGACAGGCCGGCCGTCGCCTTGAACAGGCCGCCCATCGGATCGGCGATGTCTTCGCCGAGGATGACCACGCGTGGGTCAGACTCCAGGGCGTGGCGCATCGCCGAGTTGACCGCACCGGCGAGGCCCATGTCGGTGGTCGGTCCGACAGGGACCGAGTGGGACCGGGGCGGCGAGGTGGTCAACTCGGCTGAAGCGTTCGTGCCCGCGTAGACGTGTGTGAAGACCGAATCGGGGTCCGGGGGCGGCGCCGCCTTGGCCTTCTCCACGGATGCATCGACCGCTGCGAGTTCCTGTTCATCGACCCGGTCGAGTTCGGCCGCATCGATGCCTTCGTCGAGAAGCCGGTTCCGGAACGCTTTCAGCGGTTCGTTCTCCAGCGCCTCGGCCAACTGCTCCTGGTCGACGTACACGCACGGGTCACCGAAGTAGTGGCCGCTCAGGCGGTGTGCGACCGCTTCGATCATCGTGGGCCCGTCGCCGGCCCGGGCGCGGCGGGTGGCGTCCGCGACTGCGTCACACACGGCGAGTGGATCGGTTCCGTCGATCGTGACGCCCGGCATTCCGTAGCCGGCGGCCCGGTCGGAGAGTTTCTGGGTTGCGGTGTAGCCGGCGAGGGGGGTGGCTTCGCCGTAGAGGTTGTTCTGGCAGAGGAAGATGACCGGCAACTTCCAGACTGCCGCGAGGTTCATGGCTTCGTGGACGAAGCCGATGCTGGTGGCGCCGTCGCCGAAGCTGACCACCGTGACCCGGTCCCTGCCTTGCAACTGATCTGCCCAGGCAAAGCCGTTGGCGATGGGCGGACCCGCACCGACGATGCCGGTCGTCGCCATCAGGCCGACATCCGGGGCGTTCACGCCCATGGCGCCGCCTCGGCCACCCGATGTTCCGATGGTGGTCCCGAGGAACTCACCGACCAGCGACTCGGTCGTCACCCCCTTTGCCACTGCGTCGCCAATGCAACGGTACGTGGTGATCCACTGATCGTCGGGTCGGAGCGCTGCCGCTGTTCCCGCCGAGATCGCCTCCTGCCCCTCGGGTGACCACATGCTGAAGGCGAACTCGCCGGCCTTGAGCCCCCTCCGGCACCGTTCGTCGACGGCGCGGATACGACGCATGGTGCGATAGATCGCCAGCAGTTCGTCGTTCGAATGTTGATGCATCGGGTGTCCCTCGGGGTGGGTGTTCGTCATGCGCGCAGGGTCACGGTTCGAATGGCGGCGGCTCGCCGTGGTCGACGCCGAACAGGAATCGGTCGGCGATCCTGTGGTGGTTGATGATCGAGCCTTCCTGCTTCTGGTTCAACCAGAGGCCCGTGAAACCGATGCTGTGCATCCCCTGCTGGATGTCGCCGAGATTCTTCAGGTCCTGCGTGATCAACTGGCCCCAGTCGTGGTCGCGCCATGTGGGGTAGCTCTCCCACTTCGTCTCAGGAATCTCATCGGACCGGAAGTGCTCCAGCGACCAGACGTCCCAGATACAGGAGTCGGGGTCGTCACCGTTGGGTCGCATGCGATAGCCGAGCAGGCACGATTGTTCGGCAAGGAACACCATCGTGGGGGTGACGTGCCAGTCGCCATTGCCGGCCGAGTACTCCTCGGCGGACATGTCCGGGTACCCCTCGACCCCTTCATCGTGGGCAAGCCTCTTGCACGCTGCGAGGTAGGCGAGGAACATGGGCCCCTCGAAGTCGCTCCCGATGAGAGACTCCGCCGCCCGTACGTCGCGTTCGGTGGCCATCGAGCCGATGTGGTTCTTCTCGTAGGCGATCAGCGCTGCGTGATATTCGGGTCGACCGACCCGCTCGGCCCGCACCGGGTCCACCTTTCCGGTGAACGGGCGCTGGGTGTAGATGAACCGGGAGTGGTTGCGGTACATCAAAGTGGGAGTCCACGCACCGAAGGCGAACTCATCCACCGTTGCGGGTCTGGCTGAAGGCGGGTCGCCCTCGTCGAGGCGCAGCATCTGCGGGTGGGTGCCGGTGCTGTGCCATCCCTCGATGAACGCATCGACCAGCGTCTTCCAGTTCGAGGGGACGATCGTGCTCTTGCGCCAGGCGTAGCGCATGCCCTCGAGATTGAAGGGTGCCAGCAGCGTTGGGATCGGATCGAGCCACTCGAGCAACGGTTCCGGGTCATCGCCCATGTGCACGAACACCCAACCACCCCATGTATCGACGTGAACCGATCGAAGGTTGTTGCACTCCGTGGGCCGCTCCGTGAACTCCTCCTCCATGTACTGGAACGTGTTGACGCCGTCGATTGCGTAGCGCCAGCCATGGAAGCGGCAGCGGAACTCGTCGACACGGCCTGCGCCGCCGATGATCTTCATGCCGCGATGAGGACAGGAGTTGTGCATGGCCCTGATCGACCCGTCGCCCTGGCGGACGACCAGGATCGACTGTCGGCCGATGGTGTAGTCGTAGTAGCTGCCTGCCTGGGCGAGTTCCTCCTCGCGGCACGCCATCTGCCACACGTTGGGGAACAGGTGCTCATATTCGAGGGCGAGGAAGTCTGCGTCCAGATACCGACCCTTCGGTACCATCCATTCTCCGAGGGTCCAACGCTCAGGGACCTCTTGGGGAGACGCAGCGATCAACCCTTCACCAGCCATTCCCGGAGCATTGCACAAATAGGACAGTAGCACAATATGTGTTCAACTGATAGACCAGTGACATGACCCCACCCCCGGTTCCCGACGGCCTACCCCACGAGATCCACGGCATCGACCTCATGGCGGACGAGTTGCACGCTTCGATCCTCGGCGACACGCTCACCGTCACGATCGACCGACCGGAGAAGCGCAACGCCATCACCAGCGACGGCTACCACGGCATAAAGCGGGCGGCGATGATCGTGGCCGACGAACCCCGACTCCAGTTCCTGGTGATCACCGGCACCGGAGACGCCTTCTGCGCCGGCGGCGACATGGGCAGGTCTGCACCGAGCCGCCGATGGGACATGTTCACCGAGTCGGCCGACGGGGTCCCGTTCGAGACCCTCGGCCGCATTCCGAAGATCGTGGTGTGCAAGATCAACGGCATCGCCATGGGCGGCGGGATGGTGATGAGCATGTACGCCGACCTCGTCATCGCCTCCGACGAGGCCCGGATCCGTATCCCCGATCTCACCCGTGGCGTCTACGAGGCGTTCATCGCGGCCCGGCTGCCCCAGAGAGTGGGCACCCTGCGGGCCAATCACCTGATGTACGAAAGCGAATGGCTCACTCCGCAACAGGCCCTCGAGATCGGCCTCGTGGGCCGTGTGGTGCCCCACGCCGATCTCGACGCCGAGACCGAGGCCATGATCGAACGGGTGCGCAAGACCGGCCCGGTCGCACGGGCCCTGATGAAGCGGCAGATGTGGCAGTCCCTGCCACCCGTGGACGTCGGTGGCTACTGGGAACGCATCGGCACACCCGAGACGGCAGAGGCATGGACTGCATTTCTCGACAAGAGGGATCCGCAGTGGCCCGGAACCGACGATCCGCCCAACCCGCTCAAGAGGTCTCGCCGAGCGACATGGATGCCGACGACAGACGACACGCAATGATGACGGTGATGCTCCGCGGTGGAGCGCCGTTCGCCTCCGGCACCTGATCCCCGCGTCGGCGAAAATCCAACCTGCCCCTGCTGGGCCGGTCAGGCCAGCTCCAGGCCGAGACGCATCACGTCCTGCACCGCATCTCCACCGAGAACCTCGCTCCGCCTGCGATGGATGAGCCATGCGCCGTCGCTCTTCACGCACTCGTAGTGGTTCAGGGCCAGTCGAAACAGGACGAAGTCCTCCCCCCGCCGTTCGTAGATGCGGGTGTACCCCGTGGCCCTGGCATCGGATCCATCGACCACCACGACGACAGGCCCAGGCGTATGCGCCGAGTTCGGGAGCAGCGCCTGGTGGGGGGCCGAGAGCACCATCGCCCCGACCGCTTCGCGTCCCTCCATACGCAGCACCCGACCACGGTCGCCGTCGATGCCCGTCGTGGCTGCACCCACCTCGTACACGGTGTCCTCGGTGAACAGGGCCATCGCCGCCTCGGCCTCGCCGGCATCGACGGCCAGCCCGTAGCGGACGATCAGGCGGTGCACCGCGAGCTCGTCCTCGGCGCTGGTCAATCGTGTTTCCAGCTCGGCAAGTCGCTCCTCGACAGACATGGTCATGTGGTTCTCCTGGGACGGTCTCGACGGGAATTGACGGCGTCGATGACATCGACGCCGAAACGTGCATAGCTCTCGAGCGCGTGATCGACGCTCCTGGCCGCCACGCCGACGGTCGACCAGCCGACGCCCTCGTCGATCAGCTCACCGAGCGCATCGACATAGGCCCCTGGCTCGAAGCGTGTGGTACCGGGGACGCCCCCGGCGAACGGTGCACACATCACGTCGATGGAATCCGTACGTGCGGCCTTGTCCATCTCCTCCGCCAGATGGGCGAGCATCCCCCGCAGGTCATCGATCGATTCGAGATGGGCGGTCCGGCGACGGTCGCCGAGTCGACGGGGGTTCGGCATCGGCATCCAACCCTGGGCCCAGGCGGCGACGCGGCGGCGGGTGAGCCTCGAGTTGCCGCCAATCCACACCGGCGGGTGAGGCGACTGTGCCGGCGTGGGGAGGCTGCGGATGCCCTCGGCGGTGAAGTGGCGCCCGCTGTGGTCCACCGGTTCACCGGTCCACGCCTTGCGCATCACCTCGAACGATTCGTCGAACAGGTCGTTGCGATCCTCGAACTCGACCCCGAGTGCCCGATACTCGGCTTCGAGGTAGCCGGTCCCCGCCCCGATGATGAGCCGACCGCCGGACAGCGCGTCAAGTGTCGCCGCTGTCTTCGCCAACAGGAACGGGTTGCGATAGGGGACGACGGTGAGATTCGTCAGCAGCCGGAGTCTCGAGGTGACCGTTGCGGCCACGGTGAGCCCGACGAAGGGGTCGATTGCGTCATGGCCACCACTGGTGCGCCACGCTTCGGAGGGGGCAGGGTGTTCGGTCAACCAGACGGCCGAAAAGCCTGCATCCTCGGCAGCGATCGCAAGGCGGCTGATCGCATCGACCGAGATGAACTCCGGATCGGGCGGCGCGGAGTTGATGGGGATGCCGACGGCAAACCTCATCACCACTCCCCCATGGATGCGGCCCGGTCGCGCTGGCGGTCCGGTCCCCCCAGGAATGCCCGGTCGAACATGATGCGCTTGTACCAGAGATGCACGTTCGACTCCCACGTGTAGCCCATCGCCCCGTGGAGGTCGACGCAGGCTCTGGCGATGGCCATCGAGCAATCGGTGATGTGTGCGTGCGCCATGGCCGCTACCCGGGAGGCCGCAGTGGGGATGTGATCGAGCGCGTGCGCGGCGTACCACCACAATGCCCGGGTCGGCTCCAACCCGGTGACCATGTTGGCGAGTTCGTGCTTGATGCCCTGGAACTGGGTCAGTTTCGTCTCGAACTGCTCTCGTTCGTCCAGGTAGTCGATGGTCTCCCTCACCAACCGGTGGGCGCAGCCGAATGCGTCGGCCGCGAGCAGGACCAGCCCCGCATCGAAGACCCGGGGTGCCGCGGCGACACCTTCCGGAAGCTCCGAGACGGGAGTGTCATCGAACACCACCGTGTCCAGTCGCCGGGTCCGGTCGATGCCGTCGAACGACGTCACCTCGACGCCGTCACCGGGAGCGGAGACGACGAAGAGGCGGCTCCCGGCGCCGCCCACGACGATGACATCCGCATGGTTGCCGTGGAGAACGTGCGCTTTGGTGCCGGACAATCTGCCGTCACGGACTTCGACGGACCAGTGGTCGGGTTCCCAGACATCGCCGGGCTCGGCCCATGCAATCGTCGCGATCGCCTCTCCGCTCGCCAGGGCCGGAAGCCAGCGGGCGCGCTGGTCGTGATCGCCGCCGAGCAGGATCGCCAACGATCCGAGCTGGTGTCCCAGGAGTGGGCCGGGCATCGCCCCTTCTCCGGCGACCTCCGCCATCAGGGCGGCGTCGAGGAGTTCGAGTCCGGAACCACCGTGCTCCTCGGGTAGGCACAGACCGACGAGTCCCAGCCCGGCCAACATCGACCAGAGCCCGGGGTCGTGTGCCGTTTCGGCTTCGAGCCCCTCACGAACGACTGCGGGAGGATGTTCGTTCGCGAGCAGGGCGCGCACCGCGTCCTGCATCATCAACTGCTCGTCGGTGAGCCCGAAGTCCATCAGCGATTGAACCGCTGGAGGCCTGCGGCCTCCAGCGCGAGCTCCTTTGCGTGGTTCATGTCGTAGTGCTTCATGGTGATGAGCTTCTGGGCGTACAGGCCGCCCCCCGAGATCGAGACCGTGACCTGCCACCAGCCACCGAAATCACTCGCGGTGATGTCTCGCACCGCGTGGAAGAGACGGGTCCGGTACTCCCCGGAGACACCCTCCATGGTCCGCATGTACTTTTCGACCAGTGGCCGCGTCTCCGGGTTCGCCAGGTCGCCAGGCAGCGGCGCAGTCACGATCGAGCCGCCTCCTATGTCGTGGATCAGGCTCAGCATTCGCGGAAACTCCCGGGCCCCGAAGAACTTCGCTGCGTTGGTGTACAACTCGCTCGGCGTGACCCAGCCCTCCGGCGTGGTCGTGACGTTCGTGATCGCGGCTTCGAGCCCGGATCGGACAAGCGTTGCGTGGATCACCATTTCGGCGATCTTGTCCTTGACGTGGCCGATCCGCTCCGTCCCGTTCGCTTCAGCGAGCAATCTGGCGAGACCGATGAGGAGGTCGTAGTTCTTCGCCATGTGGGCGATGCCTCCGGCGCGCTGCCAGAGGCCGAGCGAGTGGGCGAAGGTCGCCGAGTGTTCGACCTCGCCGTTGAGGAAGATCCGCTCGTTCGGCACGAACACGTCCTCGAACACCACGAATCCCTCGGGCATGGATCGGGTCTTGCTGTACGGGTGTTCTTCCAACTCCTCGAGCCGGGGTGAGATCGAGGCATTGAGAACGGTGACGCCCGGCGCGTTGACCGGAATGGCACACGCGATCGCCCACGGCTCTTCGCCGGTCTTCATCTTCTTGGTTGGCATGACCACCATCTCGTGGGTGATCGCGGCCGCTGAGATGTGCAACTTTGCGCCCCGGATCACCACACCGTCGGGTCGCTGTTCGACGACACGGGTGAACACGTCCGGATCGTCCTGGTCGGCAATGGAGCGGTCGCGGTGTCCCTTTGCATCGGTGAGCGTCTGCACACACCTGACGTCGTTCTCCTGGCACCATTCGATGTATGCCTCCATGCGATGTCCATAGGGGACTTCGGTCTCGCCGATCCGGCCCGCCGCCGTGCGCAGTGCGGCCAGGCTCTCGAGCGTCGTGACCAGCGACGTGTCCCACTTCGTGAGCAGGTCGAGCCGCGCCCGGAGCTCTTCGGACGAGCGGGGTGCGGTGTAGGCGGCAGCGAATGCATCCGGGCCCTGCTCGACGTATGCGTCGTAGCCGGCCGCGATGAGGTCGACGGAGCCCTGCATCCGGGGGTGGACCGTCACGTCCTCGACGAGTTCGCCGTCGTAGAAGATCCGGCGTCCGTCGCGTAGCGACGCTCGGTAATCGTCTCCGGTCATCATGAAACTGATCTCCCTGTAGGGGTGCGCAGGTCACGGGGCAGGCCCAGTGCCCGTTCTCCGATGATGTTGCGCTGGATGTTGGGTGCTCCTCCGGCTATCGCGGAGGCATGGGCGAAGAGGTAGTTCATGGCCCATCCGCCCGGTTCATTGGCCCTGCCGAGATCGACCGACGCACCGCCGGGGGCTCGCAGGCCCTCGTCGGCGCCGGCCAGATCGAGACCGAACTGGGTGAGTCGCTTCGCCATCGTCGAGGCATGGAGCTTCTTCACCGCTCCGGCGAGGTCGGCGTTGGGATCGCTCCTGCCCCGGGCAGCATTGGTCAGGGAACGGAATCGGCTGAAGCGTGCAGAGAGCAGGTCGGACTCGATGTCGATCAGCGTGCGGCGAATGCCGGGATGTTCGATCGCCGGGGCTCCACCGATCTTGCGGGTGCGAGCGAGTTCGAGGACGCTCTCGAACAGCTGTTGGAGGCGGAACCCCATGAGGTTGCGCTCGTTGACCAGCAGATCGCGTGACACCTCCCAGCCGCTGCCCCGCTCGCCGACCTGGTAGCGCACCGATGTGCGGGCGCCGGTGAGAAAGACCTCGGCGAACTCTGGTTGACCGGTCATTGCCATGATCGTCTGGACTTCGACGCCGGGCTGGTCCATGGGGACCAGGAGGAACGTGATGCCGCGGTGGCGCGGTGCGTCTGGCTCGGTGCGGAAGAGGCCGAACATCCAGTCGGCCCGATCGGCATCCGAAGTCCAGATCTTGTGACCGTGGATGACCCAGTCCTCGCCGTCGAGTTCGGCTCGGCTCCTCAGGGACGCCAGGTCGCTGCCTGCGGTCGGTTCGCTGTAGCCCTGACACCAGGTGATGTCGCCCATGAGCGTCGGGGCGATGAGTTCCCGCCGTTGGTCCTCGGTGCCGTTGCGCAGCAGGGTCGGCACGACCATGTCGGGTCCCTGGCCGACGATGCCAAGCGGTGCCCGCGCTTCGGTGAATGCGCGCTCGATGACGTCGTCGGCGATCGGGTCGATCGGCCGCTCCGATCCGCCGTAGACGACGGGTACGCCCCTGTAGAGGTAGCCATGTTCGATCGCGAGGCTCCGGAACAGACGGATCTCATCGTCAGGGACATGGCGGTCACGACGTTCGGCGGGCCAGTGCTCGTCCAGGAAGAGCCCAACCTGATCACGCAGCGTGACGTGATGCGTTCCCAACTCGAGGTCCACATCCACACTCTAGTTGGGATTAGGACAGAAGTACATATTGTGTACTATTGATACGGACCGTGATGCCGGAGGCTACAGTCGGGTCGTGGTCCCCGCCGACGATCCTCTTCCAAGCGCCGACGTCGTCGAGATCGAACACCTCTATCCCCGCTACTGCCATGCGGTCGATGCAGGTGACGGCCAGGCATTCGCGGCGTTGTTCGCCGCCGACGGTGTGCTCGATGTGGCGGGCACCCGCCATTCCGGGACCGCAGCACTCGCCGAGTTCGCTCTCAGCGTCCCGCTCGCGCTCCCCGGCATTCGCCACACGGCTTCGAATGTGGTCATCGGCACGTCCGAGGGCGGCGCCATGGGTACTGCCGATCTCATCGTCCAGGTCGTAGGCCCCGATGGGCCGACGATGATCACCTCCGGTCGCTACACCGACCTCATCGTCCAAATCGACGGGGCGTGGCGGTTCGCCACCCGCACCTTCACCCCGGACGCCTGATGGCTGCTCCGCTCGACGAGATCGGGATCGTCGACACGCTGATCGGCTTCCCCGCGAGCGACTTCACCGGCTACGACCGTCTCCGGGTGCAGCTCAAGGACGCACAGAGTCGCGACGACTTCGACTTCCCGGTCGAGTACATGTTCAGACACGTTCCCAAGCATCTGTACGGCACCGAGAACCCGATCGACGTCACCCTCCACGAGATGGATCGCTTCGGGGTCGAGTGGGGGCTGGTGGGGTGCCGCGACGAGGTCGGGCAGAAGGCGCTTCGGGATCACCCGGATCGGTTCCTCGCGACCGGCGGGGTGTACCCACACGACAGCGTCGACGGTCTGCGGCGCATGGAGCGGCAGTACGAGGAGTTCGGCGTCCGGTCGTTCGACGCCTTCCCGTCGGGCTTCAACCCGCAGGTCCCCATCGACGACCCGAAGATGTATCCCATCTACGCCAAGTGCGTGGAACTCGACGTGCCGATCTTCGTGTGTGCCGGCGTGCCGGGCCCCCGTTTTCCGATGTCGCCGCAGAAGGTCGAGCGCATCGACCAGGTGATGTACGACTTCCCGGAGCTCGTGTTCGTCACCCGTCACGGGTGCGAGCCGTGGGACGACCTCGCCGTGAAGCTCATGCTCAAGTGGCCGGGGCTGCACTACTCCACGTCGGCCTTTGCTCCCCGCCACTACCCCGACTCCATCGTGCACTTCGCCAACACCCGCGGCGCCGACAAGATCCTCTACGGCGGCTATTTCCCCATGGGGATGTCGCTTGAACGCATCATGGGCGACATGGATGCGGTCGGGTTCAAAGACAGCGTGTGGCCCGGGTTCCTGCGGGGCAACGCGGCCCGGCTGCTGAAGATCGACGGTTGACCGGTCGGGTCAGCCATCGGCCTCGGCGGCGGGATAGAACTGGCGGGCCCAACGGCGGAAGGGCATGATCGGGCCGTCGCCCGACGTCAACAGCGGTCGCTCTCGATAGATCTTGGCCTCCCAGATCGGGATGTCCTGTTCGAGTTGGCTCAGCACGTTGCGGATCAGCGCCGCAGCGACACCGCCGGTCGGATTCGCGCCATCGACGCGCTGTTGGGAGAACGACTTGCGGATGATGACGGTGTTCTCGTCGATCGGCGTCACCGACCCGACCTGGAGCGTCTCACAGATCCCCTTGTAGCGAACCGTGACGAGTCCGAGTCCGAAGGCGCTCGACACAACCTCGCCGTCGACCTTGCCTTTCGGGGTGTCGAGGCTGACGGGGTTGCGGCTGTGGCGCAGCGGCCCGTCGAAGACTGTCTCCGTGTCCGGGACGTTGAGGGTGCCGTGGACGTAGCGGAAGTGGGCACTGTCGGCGACGTTCTCGGCGATCTCCTGGGGCTGTGTGCGTACGGTCCACTCGAACCGCTGGGGGTCGGACCAATCGGGGCTCGTCGCCTCGGGGATCTCGGGGACCTCCCAGCTCGGGGGTTCGCCTTCGGGGTGATACCAGACCATGACGAGTCCGTTGCGCTCCCGGGTCTCCCAGGACTCGACCCTGGCATTCGGCGGGGTGTGGCCATAGGGCACCTCGACGCAGGTGCCGCAACCGTCGAACTCCCATGCGTGGAAGGGGCAGCGGATCCGGTCGCCCACGACCTCGCCACCGACGCCGAGATGGGCGCCGAGGTGGGGGCAGTAGGCGTCGAGCGCATGGGCGACTCCGTCCCCGGTCCGGAAGACGACCAGCTCCCGGTCGAGCGCGGTGACCGATCGGACCGAGCCGGCCTCGAGTTCGTCGGCGTAGGCGACGGCGAACCAGCCGGACGGGAGCGGATGAGGGAAGTTCTTGGCCATCGACGCGATCCCCTTGTGTAACATCAGAACAGAATCTGATTTATTGTACACCTCTCGCCGGGCACTGTCGCCCGGACGACCAGACCGTCCAGAGTAGGAACCACCCAGCCATGCACGAAGTACAACGCCTGTTCTCGATCGAAGGGCGCCGCGCCCTCGTCACCGGAGGAACCGTCGGCATCGGCCGGATGATCGCGGCTGCCTACGTGCGGGCGGGGGCCGACGTCACGATCGTGTCCCGAAAGCCCGAGGACCTCGAGCGCGCCGTTGCCGAGCTCTCAGCCGATGGAACCTGTCGATCCATCACCGCCGACCTCTCGACTCGAGAGGGTTGCGCCCATGTCGCCGACCGGTACGCCGATCACGCTTCGTCACTCGACATTCTCGTGAACAACGCCGGGGCCACCTGGGGTGCCGACTTCGACGAGTTCCCCGACAAGGCATGGAGTCGGGTGCTCGACCTCAACGTGCGTGCCGTGTTCAACCTCACCCAGGCATTCGCCCCGGCGTTGCGGGCAGCGGCAGCGGACGACGCCCCTTCCCGGGTGATCAACATCGGCTCGGTCGACGGCATCCGGGCACCCGACCTCGACACCTACTCGTACGCAGCCAGCAAGGCGGCCGTTCACCAACTCACCCGACACCTCGCCAAGCGACTCGGCCCCGAAGGCATCACCGTCAACGCCATCGTGCCTGGACCGTTCCCGTCTCGGATGATGGCTGCGACCATCGAGGAGATGGGTGACTCAATCGCCGAGATGTCGCCGCTGGGGCGCATCGGCCGTGCCGACGACATCGGTGCGGCGGCGATCTATCTCGCGTCGCCGGGCGCCGCCTGGGTCACCGGGTCACTGCTGCCCGTCGACGGCGGCGTGATCGTCGGCTCGTGACCTCGTGATGCCATCGCCGCCGATCAGCGGAGTGTGTAGTTGATCGGCAGGTGTTGCGGCCCGCTCACCAGGTTCGACGCCAGATGCACACACGGGCCCGCTGCCTCGACGTGAACCAGTTTCGGAATGAGCAGTTCGTAGAACTTGCGGACCTCGAGGCGGGCCAGATGGACCCCGAGGCAGAAGTGGCGCCCGAATCCGAACGCTATGTGCTGATCTGCGTTGGGTCGCGACACGACGAAGGCGGAGGGGTCGTCGAAGACGAGTTCGTCGCGATTTGCCGAGGGGTACGACAGCAGCACGCGGTCCCCCTCTGCGATCGGGACGCCTGAGAGTTCATAGTCACGCTGCGCCGTGCGAATGAAGTGCTTGACGGGGCTGACCCACCGGATGATCTCGTCGGTCGCGTTGGGGAGCAGGGCGGGGTCCCGACGGAGCGCGTCCAGCTCGTCGGGGTGACCGGCAAGTGCCTCCATCCCCCCGGCCAGCGCACTGCTGGTGGTGTCATGGCCGGCGGTCGCGACGATCAGGTAGAGCCCGAACGCAGCCAGCACATCGACGGGTTCGCCATCGACCGTCGCATTGGCGATCAGGCTGGCGAGATCGTCCGTCGGCGCAGCGCGGCGGTTGTCGGCCAGCACCTGGAAGTATTCGAAGAAGCCGATCATCGCCTCCTGGGCGTCATCGGTGGACTCTGGATCCTGTGCGGCGAAGAGCGTCTGGGTGAGGCTGAGCATGAGGTCGAAGTCGACATCGGGCACGCCGAAGAGGGTCATGATGACCTTGAGCGGATAGTGCAGTGCGACGTCCTGGGCGAAATCACACGAACCCCCATGGGCCGCCATGATCTCGATCGCCTCCCTCGCACGCTCGGCGATCGCCTGTTCGAGCCGCCGGATGCTCCCGGGTAGGAACCACTTGTTGACGATGAGCCGGTGGGCCAGATGCTCGGCTCCATCCATTTCGACCAGCGTCTTCATCTGGGGTGCTGCATGGTCGGGAATCATCACGGCGTGCGCCTGCGACACGGTGCAGGCAGGAGAGTTGGTGAACAGCTCGGGCTGGCGCTCGACCTCCAGCACCTCCGCATGGCGCAGGACAGCCCAGACCGGCTCGATCCCCGTGGCAGTGAGTCCGACGACCGCCGCCTTCTGGCGCAGCGGCGTGACGGCGGCATGCCACGCGGTCGGATCGGCAAAGGGCGCCGACGAGGTGAAGATGTCGGTGTCGGTTGTGGTTGGAAGCATGGGAAGACTCTCCTTGCGTCGTCGCCTCTTGTTGAGGCTGCCGGTCGGTGATGAACCCCGACCTCAGGTACCCCGGGCGAACGACATGGGTTCAAGGTATTCCTCGAACCCCGCCAGGCCCATCTCGCGTCCGACCCCCGACTGCTTGAAGCCGCCGAACGGCATGTCGGGGCCGTACCAGACCCCACCGTTGATGGACATCGTCCCTGTGCGAATCCGACGACCGACGGCCGTGGCGCGCTCGTGATCGGAGCCGACAACGGCCCCGGAGAGGCCGAAGATCGAGTCGTTGGCGATGCGAACCGCGTCGTCTACGTCGTCATAGGGGATCGCGACCAGCACCGGCCCGAAGATCTCCTCACGGGCGACGGCCATCGAATTGTCGACATCGGCCAGCAGGGTCGGCTCGTGGTACCAGCCGAGCGGCAGATGCGCCGGCCGACCGCCACCGGTCGTGATCCTGGCGCCGGCGGCCACGCCGGCCGAGACGTAGCCCTCGACTCGCGAGCGCTGTCGTTCGTTGATGAGGGGGCCCTGGAGCACCGAGGGGTCGTCCGGAGACACGGTCACGATCAGATCCTCGTGATCTGTCCGCCGTCAACGGCGAGCACATGACCGGTGACCCAGGCGGCGTCGTCGGAGAGGAGGAACGAGAGTGCTCCAGCCATGTCGTCCACCTGACCCATGCGCTTGAGCGCGAGGCCTGCGAGGAGGTGCTTCCGAAACTCCTCGGGCACGATCGTTCGGGTCGCTTCGGTGTCTGTCGGGCCGGGCGCGATCGCGTTGACTCGGATGCCCTGGCCGCCGAGTTCGTGGGCGAGGCTGACCGTGAGGGCGTTGATCCCGGCCTTGGCCACGCCGTAGAAGCCGCTCGGCATCCAGGCTGCGGTCGATGACTGGTTGACGATGACACCACCGCCTCCGGCTGCCAGTGCGGGAACGCACGATCGGGTGCAGCGCAGTGCGCCCCAGAGGTTCACGCTCATGAAATGGTCGAGGTATTCGTAGGGCACGGTCGTGAGCCCGTCGAGTTGCATGGTCTTGTAGATCGCGGCGTTGTTCACCAGGAAGTCGAGCCTTCCGAACGCATCGACAGCGGCTCTTGCCATCGCGTCGGTACTTACCGGATCGGACACGTCGGTCGTCACCGCTATCGCCTGTTCGCCGATCTCCGCTGCGACCCTTGCGCCGCCTCCGGCGTCGATGTCGGCGATGACGACGCTGGCTCCGTCGTCGGCCAACCGTTTTGCGTACGCCTCGCCGATACCGCCTCCGGCACCGGTGATGATTGCGACGCGGTCACTGAATCGCATGGCTGCGGACCCTTCTTTCCCGCCTGGCTGGGCGTGGTCGGTCAGTCTTGGAACGCTGCACTGACAGCGCCGTCGTCGATCGCCCTGTCCCAACCACGAATTTTTTCACCGCTGCGATCGAGCGTGTTGCGGGCCCGGATCGATACGTCGTGGTCGCCGGCCACCGCCCGGAGTGCTCCCACTGTCGATGCCTCGCGGGGGAGGTGGGCGAAGGGGTCGAACGAGTACCAGCGCATGGCGTTGAGGTGGGTGATCTTGTCGATGTCGTCGTCGGGCACGTCGAACTGCTCGAACTGGGCCGTCAACACCTCTGGATCGTGCGGCCAGTTGGAGTCGCTGTGGGGATAGTCGCACTCCCAGGACAGCGAGTCGATCCCGATCTGATGGCGCAACTCGATGCCGACCGGATCGGAGATGAAGCAGGTGAGGAACCGCTCGCGGAACACCTCCGAGGGGAGCTGGTTGCCGAAGTCCTGACCTGTCCATTCGTGGTGCATCTCGTAGGTGCGGTCGATGCGGTCGAGGAAGTAGGGGACCCAGCCACTGCCGCCTTCGGAGAGGGCGATGCGCAGATCGGGATGGCGCTTCAACGCCGGGCTCCAGAGGAGGTCCGCTGCGGCGGAGCAGATGTTCATCGGCTGCAGCGTGATCATGACGTCGGGGGGAGAGTCGGGCGCGGGGATGGCGAGTTTGCCTGACGAGCCCAGGTGGATCGAAAGGACCGTCGAGGTGTCGACGAGCGCCTCCCACAACGGGTTCCAGAACTCGTTGTGGAAACTCGGATAACCCAGGGTGTGGGGGTTCTCGGTGAAGGTGAGGGAGTGACACCCCTTCTCGGCGACTCGGCGGACCTCGGCTGCGCACTTCTCTGCGTCCCAGATCACGGGCAGCGCCATCGGGATGAACCTGCCGGGATGGGCGCCGCACCATTCGTCGATGTGCCAGTCGTTGTACGCCCGCACGAGGGCATGTCCGAACTCTTCGTCCTCGACGGCGAAGAGGCGCGCCGCGAATCCAGGGAACGAGGGGAAGTTCATCTCGGCCAGAATCCCGCCGGCGTTCATGTCCTTGACCCGCTCGTCGACCTGCCAGCATCCGGGTCGGATTTCGTCGAGGGACTGGGGTTCGAGGCCGTACTCGCTCTTGGGCCGACCGGCCACGGCGTTGAGCGCCACGTTCGGGACGGTGACCTTGCCGAACCGCCAGACATCGGCCCCGTCCCTGGCCTTCACGATCCGGGGGGCCCGGTCGGCGAAGCGGTCCGGCAGGTGGCCGTCGAAGAGGTCGGGCGGTTCGATCACATGGTCGTCGACCGAGATCAGGATCATCTCATCGGTGCGAATGGTGGGTCCCCCGGATGCTCGGTTCGACGGCTCGGCGGAATCCAAGTTACTCCACCAGTAGAACAAATGCACGCGAAACGTACTGTTGTGTCATATCCGCTACTCTCAAGACGTGAACACTCGAGACTCCATCCCATCCCTCGCACGCCGGCGCATCCTCGTTGTCGGAGCCTCGTCCGGGATCGGCCGCGAGGTTGCGCTACGGGCCCTGACCGCCGGAGCCACCGTGGCGGTTGCCGCACGTCGCTCCGAACGCCTCGAGGAGGCCTTCGGGGCCACCTCCGCAGTGCAGGTCCCCGCCGACGCGACGGATGTCGCCGAGGTGGCGGCGATGGTCGCGACGGCGAACGAGGCCCTCGGAGGGTTCGATCTCGTGCTCTACGCAGCCGGCGGGGGCACCCTTGCCCCACTCGTTTCGACCGATCCCGAATCCTGGGCGCACGATCACCAGGTCAACGTCATCGGCGCCAACCTGGTCTGTGCCGCCGCACTCGAGCATCTCGCGCCTGACGGCGTGACTGCATTCGTCTCCTCCCGAGGACCGCTCGACAATCACTGGGGACTCGCTTCGTACGCCTCATCCAAGGCGGCGCTCGACACTGCGGTCGAGGGATGGCGGGTCGAACATCCCGATCGGCGGTTTCTGCGCATTGTCATGGGCAACACCATGCCAACCGAATTCGCCGCCGATTTCGCCCCCGACATTGCCGGCGTGGCCGTGGCCCGCTGGTTGGCCCAGGGCATCCCGCTCGACGTGATGGAGGTGGGCGATGTCGCCGAACTGCTGGTCGAGCTGTTCGGGATCATCCTCGCCCACCCGGGGATCGACATACCCGACGTGCGACTCGATGCCCGGCGGCCGGCCTGGAGTTGACGGCGCGGCACGCTCCTTCAGGGCGGGTCGCCGAGGCTCAGTCTTCGCTCCCGCTGTCGCTCTTGTGCTCACCCATCCGTTCGCGGGGCGTCGCGCCCTGCTCCATCAGTTCCTTGAGGAACTTCCGAAACTCGGGAGTGTGCGAGACGACGGCCTGCAGATCGTTGGATGCCTGCTGGTGGGTGCGGAAGCCCATCGTCTCCCATGCCCGGGTGAGGTTCATCTTCGCTGCCTGGAGGGTGACCGTCGGCGCCCGTGCGATGGTCGCCGCCATCTCTTCGACCGTCGACTCGAGTTCATCGGCCGGCACCACCCGGTTGATCAGCCCATGATCGAGCGCCTCGGCCGCATCGACCTTCTTTGCGGTGTAGATGTACTCGGCTGCCCGCTTGTAGTTCATGTAGACCCACGGCTCGAACACCGTCTCGAGGCCGGGGAGCCCGAAACCGGGGACCAGTGGCATCTGGAACCAGGCGTCCTCCGAGCAGATGGTGATGTCGGGCAGCAGTCCCCAGGTGGTGCCGCCGCCGATGCAGTACCCATGGACCTGGGCGATCGTCGGCTTCGGGAACTCCCAGAGTTTCAGAACCGGCCAGAGGAACAGTCGTGCAGGACCACGCCAGGTTCCGCCACTGGCCGCTCGTTCGGCGATGAACGAGGGGTACTGGCCACTCGGGTCATGGCCCGAACAGAAGCCCTTGCCGTTGGCCTTGATGATGACGACCTTGATGTCGTAGTCGTACTGGGCGTCATCGAGGCAGTCGTTGACGCTCCAGACCATGCCCTCGGTCTGCACGTTGGCCTTCTCGGGCTTGTTCAGAATTATCCGGGCGATCGGCCCGTCCTTTTCGTAGATGACGTCGTCCATCTCGCGGCGCTCCATCGGAGGCTCCTTTCGGCTCTGTCAGCCCTGTTCGATTGTGGCGATGATCGTGCCGACCGGATACTCCTCACCGGTTTCGGCCACGATCCTGAGGACCCCGTCGGCGGGGCTGTCGATTTCCATCTCGACCTTGTCTGTCTCGAGTAGATAGATCGGCTGGTCCCGGTGCACGACCCCACCGTCCTGCACGAGCCATTCGATGATGGTGCCGAATTCGACGGCATCACCGGTCTTGGGGATTCGAACGTCGATCATTCGGAGTCCTCGGCATCGGCGGTCGAGACGCCCTCGGTGCTCACGTCCATCGAACCGGGTCGCAGAAGCGTATGGAACAAGTACACATATGTTGTTCTATCATATCACACTCGGAATCGCGCCTTCAGTCGGACTGAGGTTGCACCGGCTTGGCCATGCGGATCTCGCGGCGGGCAAACCGCCACCCGTCCCCTTCCCGGATGAGGGTGTCGGCGTAGAGCCCCATGCTCGACAACTCCCGGTCGAGGTTGAAGAACACGAAGTTCGACAGGGCGGTCGCCTGGTCGCCATCGATGTCGATGCGAACAGAGGTGTTGAGATGGAGTCCCTGCGGCGCGTTGGAGATGAACCCGGTCAGCGCCTCGAATCCCGACCAGTCGCGGCGAAAGGCGACCATCACGCCGTCGTCGCCGAAGAGCCGTGCCCAGTCGTCGTAGCGGCATTCATCCGCAGCGAGGCAGTACTCGGCCAGGAGTCGGCGAACGCCTTCGATGTCATCGGTCGTGGTCATGGGTGTCCTCCCAGGTGTCGGCTGGCGCGAGCCAGGTCAGGTGATGGCCCCCAGGGCCTTGAGCTCGGTGATCCGGTCCCAGTCGAGACCGGCCTCGAGCAGGAGGAGTTCTGTGTCCTGGGCGAACTCCGGCGCCCGCTTGAGCGTTGGCGGCTCCCGGTCGAAGAGCACCGGGCTGCCAACCAGTTCGCGCTCCTTGCCGGCGCCGTCCGTGATCCCCACGATGTAGCCGTTCGGTCGGGCCTGAGGATCGTTGGTCAGATCGACCGTGTTCTGGACGACCGCCCACTGGCCGTCGAGCGTTGCGAGGCGGGCGACCCAATCCGCGAGCGGCGCGGAGAGGATCCGCTGTCGGATCAACGATCGCGCCTCCTTCGCATTCGCCATGAGCTTCTCTGTCGTATTGAATCGGTCGTCGTCGATGAGGTGTTCGAGTTCGAGGTGTGCGCAGGTGTCGGCCCAGTACTTCCCTGGCTGCAGCATGAACAGGGTGAGCCATCGGTCGTCGCTGGTGCGAAACATCCCGGCCAGCGGGTTGCGAGCGTCATCGAGCAGCATGTCGCTGCGCGGCACCCACCATGGCTCGCCGGAGATGAGTGCGACGTTGGTGGCGACTCCATTGGCCCACATCGCGACTCCGAGCAGGGAAACGTCGATCTCGCTCGTCTCTCCTGTTCGTTCGCGCCGCAGAAGCGCAGCGGCGATCCCACCGGCGATCGTCATGCCGCCCATGCTGTCGCCGAACGCTGCTCCCGGCTGGCCGATCACACCGTCGATATCGGGTGGCGTGCAGGTGCTGGCCGCTCCGCCTCGACACCAGAACGCCGTGAAGTCGTAGCCGCCGGAGTCACGGTCGGGGCCCTCATCACCGAAGGCGGACCCGCGGACGTAGATGATGGACGGGTTGACGGCGCGGATGTCGTCGACCTCGATTCCGAGACGGCTTCGGGCGTTCGGGAGGAAGTTGGTGAGGAACACGTCGCAATCGCGGGCGAGGTCGAGCAGGATTTCGCGCCCCTCCGCCATCTCGAGATCGAGTCCGATGCTGCGCTTGCCGCGGTTCGCGTGCTCCATCAACGGGTTGAAGTCGGCCGACATCTTCGCGGTGCCGAGATACCGGATGCCCCGCTGACCGTCGCCGGTGCGCGCATGCTCGACCTTGATGACGTCGGCACCCCAGTCGGCGAGCACGGCGCCCGCCGCCGGCACGAAGGTGTACTGCGCAACCTCGAGCACCTTGATGCCCTCCATCGGTCGTGCTGCCATGCTGCTCACCTCTCACCGGCCGTGATAGAACATATATGCATGACTTGTTCTATCGTCTCAGACGGGCGTTGGCAAACAGCGGCCGATCGCCAGGGGATGCACGGCATGCTTGAGCACCCTCGATCACAGATGGGAAGGAAGTCGCAATGACAGAGACGGCCGTCGACACGTCAGTCACCGACATGCGGAGACGGATCATCGCTGCGGGCTACCGGATGCTGCTCCAATTCGGTGAGAACAAGACCAGCATGGGCGACATCGCCGACGCAGCCGGCGTCTCACGTGGCACCGTCTACCGGTACTTCGACGACCGCGACCAGCTCCTCGAAGCTGTCATGGACCATTCAGCACACAGATACTGGGATGCCATCGACGCCAGCATCACCGACGACATGTCGCTCGGCGACAAGATCGAATCACGGGTGCAGACCAGCATCCGATTCTCCAGCGGGCTGATCGATCAGCTCGCGTCGGGTTCGGTCGAGATGTATCGCCGGATGATCACCGGCGACCTCCACCGCAGTTCGATTCTGTCCGCGGAACGCACCGTGCCCATGCTCGAGTTGGCCCGTGAGCGTGGAGAGTTTCGCGCCGACCTCGACATCGCCCTTGCAGCGGACTGGATCTCGCGCATCATCGTCAGCATCATCTGGCTGCCTGTCTCGACGGTGATCGACATGAGCGACGAGAAGGTCGCCGCCGCCTACACCCGTGATCTCATCATGGGCGGAATCGGCGCCCCTGGGCACACCTGACTCAACCGCCCTTCTCGGCGAAGCGGGCGATGTTCGCCCGGAGTTCGGGCGTGTCGAATGACCGGTACTCGGCGCTCACGCAGAACTCGACGACCCCGCTGGCCGCTCTCGCCAGATGTTGGTTGAGCGCCCGCTTCGTGTCCTGTACCGCCTGCGGCGGTGATTTCGCGAGGCGGTGGGCGAGTTCGAGTGCGGCTCCGAAGCACTCACCATCCGGCACCACCCGGTTGGCCAGACCGAGGCGGTGCGCCTCCTTGGCCGGGATGCGGTCGCCGGTGAGGATGTACTCCTTGGCGGCCAGGAGGCTCATTGCCAGAGGCCAGGTGATCGCGCCGCCGTCGCCGGCCACCAGTCCGATGGGCACATGGGGATCGGCGAGGTAGGCGCTCGCATCCATGATGACGATGTCGCTCATCATCGCCAGGCTGCAGCCGAGTCCGACGGCGGGACCGTTCACGGCGGCCACCAGCGGGAGCCGAAATCCGATCATGTCGCGCATGATCCGTCGCGACTCGTCCAGTACCCGCTCGCGCAGAACCACGTCGTCGACCATCTTCTGCAGGAGTTCCATGTCGCCACCTGCGGTGAAGGCCCGGCCTTCGCCGGTGATCACGACCGCACGGGCGTCGTGGTCTGCGTCGAGCTCGGACCAGATGTCGGCCAGGGCCGTATGGAGGACCTCGTCGACAGCGTTGAGCGCATCGGGTCGGTTCAGGCGGACGATCCGCACGGGACCATCCTCTGACACGGTGAGCACGTTCTGGGTCATGTCGGTCTCCCTGGATCGGCCGTGGAATGTGGGGGGTCCTGCCGACGTCGTTGGTTGCGCTTGCGGACCCTGGGCCCGCATTCCGACGCTGCAGCACCACAATAGACAAATGCGCAGTATTTGTACTATCGTAACTAGCACCAGTCGGGAGCGCACAAGGAGTTCGCGGTGACCACGGATACCACGTCAGTCCCCTACTGGGACCCCTACGACGACGACCTTCGGCGATCTCCCTATGACGCTTGGCGGGTGCTTCGAGACGACGCTCCGCTCTACCGCAACGACCGCTACGACTTCTTCGCCCTGAGCCGGTTCGACGATGTGCTGGGCGCTTCGCTCGACACCGAGGCCTTCAGCTCTGCCCGGGGCATCACCCTCGACACCATCGGACGCACCCCCGAGCTCGCATCGATGATCGAACTCGACCCGCCCCACCACGACGTCCTCCGCAAGGTCGTGGCGCGTTGGTTCACGCCCCGATCCGTCGCCCAACTCGAGACCCGCATCCGCGAACTCAGTGCCGGATACCTCGACCCCCTTGCCGCCGCCGGCGGAGGCGACATCGTCGCAGCGTTCACCGCGCGCCTTCCGGTGATGATCATCTCGTCGCTGCTCGGGTTCCCCGAGGAGGATCACGACAGCCTTCGGGAGTGGAGTGATTCCCAGCTCCATCGCGCCGACGGCGAAGAGGGTCGCAGCGAAGCGGCCCTGGCCGACAGCCGGGCACTGCACGCCTACTACCTTGACGCGATCGCCCAGCGCCGGAAGTCGCCCAGGGACGACATGGTCTCAGACCTCCTCGTGGCCGATATGGAAGATGTCGGCGGCCAGACCCGGGGGCTGACCGACATCGAGGCACTGGCGATGATCCTTCTGATCAACGTGGCCGGCAACGAGACCGTGGCCCGCCTCCTCGGGTCGGCGGCGCTCGTTCTGTCGGATTGGCCGGACCAACGTCGCCGCCTCATCGACGACCTCTCACTCTGCGGCAATGCCGTGGAGGAACTGCTGCGGTTCGAGGCACCTTCACCGGTTCAGGGGCGCTACGTCTCGCGTCCCATCGACCTCTACGGAATCACCGTGCCCGAGGGGTCCAAGATGCTGCTGTTGACGGGCGCCGCGGGGCGGGACGAGCGCCACTACCCCGACGCCCATCGATTCGACGTGACCCGGACCTTCGATCGCCACCTGAGCCTCGGCTACGGGGCGCACTACTGCCTCGGTGCGGCATTGGCCCGTCTCGAGGGGAGGCTCGGAATCGAGGAGATGCTCACGCGCCTCCCGGAATGGCATGTCGATCCGGACCAGGTCGAGTACGTCAAGACCAACACCGTTCGTGGACCCGCATCGTGTCCGATCACGTTCTGAGAAACCACAGGTGAACGTCGCCGACCTCCTGCTCGCACGCGCAGCCGATCGCACCGTCGGACTCCGCTTCGACGACCAGGCGTGGACCTTCGAGGAGTACGTCGACGAGGCGATCGCCCGCGCCCACCTGCTGCTCGAACACAGGCCGTCCGATGCTCCGTTCCATGTCGGCGTGCTCCTCGAGAACACGCCCGACTACGTGTTCCTGCTCGGCGCTGCGGCGCTTTCCGGCGCGGTCGTCGTCGGGATCAATCCCACGCGCCGCGGTGCCGAGCTCGAGCGCGACATCCGGCACACGGAATGCGCTGTGCTCGTCACCGAGGAGAGGTTCCTGCCCCTCCTCGACACGCTCGACATTGGCGTCGAGCCATCAGCGACCTTTGTCGTGGAGTCGGCGCGGTGGAAAGACGCCGTGGCGGCCCGGCGGGGTCGGGCGGCTCCCCGGGGGGAGATCGCTGAGGCCGAGCCGTTCCTCCTGATCTTCACGTCTGGTACGAGCGGCAGTCCCAAGGCATCGATCTGTTCCCAACGCCGCCTGGCCGACATTGCCGCGACGATCGCGAAGCGCAGGGGGATCACCTCGGACGACGTCCTCTACTGCGCCATGCCGCTGTTCCATGCCAACGGCATGATGTCGGGATGGGTTGCCGCCCTCGCCGGCGGATGCACGCTTGCGCTCCGTCGCAGGTTCTCCGCTTCCGAGTTCCTCCCCGATGTCCGGAGGTACGAGGCGACGCTCGCGAACTACGTGGGCAAGGTGCTCGCCTACGTACTCGCCACTCCTGCGACAGGCGACGACGCCGACAACACCTTGCGGTTCGTCTACGGCAACGAGGGGACGACGCTGGATCTCGGGCGATTCGCGGATCGGTTCTCCTGCGAGGTCTCCGATGCGTACGGTTCGTCGGAGGGCGGGGTCACGATCTTCCGGGTTCCGGGAATGCCCTCGGCGGCGCTCGGCAGGGGGGCGCCGGGCACCGTGGTCCTCGATCCCGAGACCGGCCGACCTTGCCGCAGGGCGGAGTTCGGTCCCGACGGAAGGGTGGTCAACTCCGACGAGGCCGTCGGTGAAATCGCCCGCGTGGGCGAGGATCTCGACTTCGAGGGGTACTGGAACAACGCCGAGGCCGAGGCCGACAAGGTCCGTGACGGGATCTTCTGGACGGGCGACCTCGGCTACCTGGACGATGACGACTTCGTCTACTTCGTCGGGCGCAACGCCGACTGGCTGCGTGTCGACGGCGAGAACATCGCTGCGGTCACGATCGAGTCGGTGGTCGCCAGGTTCCCCGGCGCCGGCGTGGTGGCCGCCTATGCGGTGCCTGACCCCGATGTCGGCGATCAGGTGATGGTGGCCATGCTCATGGCCGAGGGGGCCTCCTTCGACCCTGGCTCCTTTGGCCGGTTCCTCGACGAACAACCCGATCTCGGTTCGAAGGCGGTGCCCCGCTTCGTGCGGATCGTCTCGGCCCTTCCGGTGACGGCCAGCAACAAGGTCCTCTATCGGGAGTTGCGCTGCGACTTCTGGGAATGCCCGGACCAGGTGTGGTGGCGCGATGGCGAGGGCTACCGCCTGCTCTCGGATGCCGACATCGACGATCTCCGCCAACGGTTCGTGGTACGGGACCGCAGCCACCTGCTCGGCGCGGGCTGATGCGGGCAGCCGATACACAGGTGCGAGGGTTGTTCGATCGCACTGGCGAAAGTTAGGACCGGGTCGTGTCAGATATGGCTTCACCTGTTCAGGTAGGTGCGGAGTTCGAGGCATGGCTCCTCGCCAACGCCGACGAGCTGGCGCACCTTCGGGTGCCGCAACCGGATGCCGACCGGAGGGTCGAGACCCTCAGAGAGCTCCAGTCGAGGCTCTACGACGCCGGCTGGGCTGGTGTCGGCTGGCCGGTCGAGGCCGGGGGTCGAGGGGGGTCGATCCTCCACCGGGCGGTGATCTATGAACAGCTGGCTTCCGCCGGCTACCCACCGAGATTCGTCTACGAGCACCTGGAGGTGCTCCTGCCGTCGTTGGTTCGCTTCGGCAACCCAGCCCTGATGGCGGAACTCCTGCCCCGGATGCTCCGAGGGGAGGAGACCTGGAGTCAGGGTTTCTCCGAACCGGGCGCCGGCAGCGACTTCGCCGCCCTGCGAACCAGGGCGACGCCCGACGGCGACTCCTGGCTCATCAACGGTCACAAGATCTGGACGAGTTGGTCGAAATGGGCCAGGCGCTGCCTCGTTGTCGCCCGAACCGGGTCGCTCGAGTCGCGCCATCGCGGGCTCTCGTGTTTCGTCGTCGATCTCGAGGCACCGGGGGTGACCGTCGTCCCCATCAACCATTCGAACGGCTCGCCGGAGTTGGCGGAGGTGTTCTTCGACGACGTTGGTGTGGATTCGACCGCGCTCGTCGGGGAGGTCGACGGGGGTTGGGAGGTGGCGATGTATCTGCTGTCGTGTGAGCGTGGCTCATTCGCCTGGCAGCGCAACACCTACCTCTATCAGCGCCTTGCCGAGTTCGCCTCCAGCACCACCGACTCCGCCGATGTCGAGCGCATCGGCAACAGCGTGGCCGACCTGTTCGCGGTCCGCACGAGATCGTGGTCCACGATGCGTGAGCTCGCTGCCGACGGAGCCCCCGGACCCCAATCGGCGGTGAACAAGGCGCTCCTCGCCGACGCCGAGCAGTACCTCTTCGAGACCGGTGACCGGGTCAGCCCGTCGGGTCTCATGTGGACGAATTGCGACAGGGACGAGGTGCTTCAGGAGGAACTGCTGTTCTCCCATGCAATCTCGATCTACGGCGGCACCCGCCAGATCCAGAACCTGACGGTCTTTCGCCAACTCGTCGCCGGTCATACCGTCAGCCCTGCGGACGAGTACCTCGAGGCGACGCTGGCGGCGCTTGCCGATCCGGCCGGCCCGGAGAGTGGCCTTCTGGCGATCGGCTTCGAAGACGTCGTCCACGACCTCGGGTCCGAGGACAACCGGCGCGCGGTCGGGGCCACCTTCGAGGCGGCCGGTCGACTCGCAGTGCCGGTCTCCGCTCTCGCTCGACTTCTTGAGGCCATTCTCGGTGACGGCCACACGTTGGCACTCTCGACACACCCATCCGGGGACGGCCGACTGACCGTCGTCATCGACGCTGCGGCGAGTCGGGACGACATGGTCGTCTTCGAACACGCCGGGCAGTGGATGCGACTGCCCGGGCAGGAGATCGACTGGTCGGGGCCGACGCAGTTCCTCGTTCCTGGCCGGCTGCACGTAGGCGTCGTCGACCCGGCTGCCGCCGGGTCTTCGACCCCGGGGGCGCCGGGCACGGCCATGATGTACGCGAGGATCGCCCTCGCGCACGAGGTTCTCGGCGCCGTCGATGCGATGTTCGATGTAGCCGTCGAGCATGCGAAGCAGCGCGAGCAGTTCGGCGCTCCCCTCGCGTCATTCCAGGCGGTGCAGTTCATGCTCGCCGAGTCACACATCGCCCGAACCGCTCTTCGGGAGGTGTGCACGGCGACACTTCGTTGTCCGACCGAAGACGCCGCGAATCTCACGAAACTGCTCGCCGGCCGACTCGGTCGTGGTGTCGGCCGAGCGACCCTCCAGGTACTCGGGGCCATCGGGTTCACCGACGAGCATCCACACCACACATGGTTTCACCGCATCCTGACCGTCGATGCGCTCGCAGGGCGATCCGTCGGCCTGGCTCGTCAGATCGGGCGAGGGGTCGTCGCCGGCGGGAAGGTACCCGTCGGTCTCGAGGTCGCCGAACTCCCGGATGGTGCCTCGGCGTCGATCTGAAGGGCCATTTCCCGCTCGGCGACGGTCATCGACTGCCGGCGGGCACGGGCGGTTGTCTGCATCCCGCGGGAACGACAGTGGTCAGACCTGTGCGTATTCTCACCCCGTGGCCAGCGTGCGAGTCGATCCGACAACCGTTGATGCGTACGCCGCCGATGGGGCGGTGTGCCTGCGCGGGCTGTTCACCGACTGGGTGGACGTCCTGGCTGCCGGCGTGGCCCGCAACGAGGCCGAACCGAGCGGGTTCTTCAACGACAACGGGACATCCGGCGACTCCGGCCGCTTCTGGGACGACTACTGCAACTGGGACCGCATCCCGGAATACGAGCGCTTCGCCTTCGAGTCCGAGGTGGGTGCCATCGCCGCAGAGCTGATGCGGTCCGAGACAGTGCAGTTGTTCCACGAGCACGTGCTGGTCAAGGAACCGGGGGCGCCACGCCACACGCCCTGGCACTGCGACACCCCGTACTACTTCGTCGAGGGCACGCAGACGGTCAGCATCTGGATCCCCCTCGACCCGGTGCCCCTGGAGTCGACCCTGCGGCTCATCCGCGGCTCGCATCTCTGGGACGCAGCGGTCCACCCGGTCAGTTGGACGACGGGCGACGGCTTCTACGGCGACGACGAGACGACCCACAGCGCAGGCTTCCGGCCGGCACCCGACCCGGATGCAGAGCCCGACCGGTTCGAGATCCTGGAGTGGGCGGTCGAACCCGGCGACGCCGTGGCGTTCCACTTCAACACGGTGCACGGCGCCAGGGGCTCTTCGCACCTGCGCCGCGCCTTTTCGCTGCGGGTCGTGGGCGACGACGCCCGCTATGTGGAGCGCCGGGGTCGGACCTCGCCGCCGTTCGACGGCCACGACATGGTCGACGGCCAGCGGCTCCGCGAGGACTGGTTCCCGATGCTCCCCGCTGTCCGGCACTGATGAGCGGCCCCTGGAGCACCGCCCTCACGGCCGAGCAGTACCGGTCCTACGCCGACGACGGCGTCGTCCACGTGCCGAACGCCGTCGATGCCGACCTGCTTGCGGAGATCGACGGCCTGGCCGACCGGCAACTGCAGGAGCCGGGGCCGTGGACCACCGACGATGGCGGGGAGCCGACGGCCGGGCGCCTGTTCACCACCCGCTACCTGTGGCGCAGCGAGCCGGCCATGCGCCGCTTCGTGTTCGAGTCGGGGGTGGCCGAGTTGGCGGCCACGCTCATGGGCTCGGCCTCGGCCCGCTTCTACTTCGATCACCTGCTGGTCAAGGAGCCGGGCACCGAGTCGCCGACCCCGTGGCATCAGGACATCGGCTACTGGCCGTTCCTGGGATCGCAGATCTGCTCGGTGTGAGTGGCCTGCACCGGGGCGAGCGTGGAGGAGAGTTCGCTCGAGTTCGTGCGGGGCTCGCATCTCTGGGGCCGGTATTTCTCTCCGAAGCCGTTCACCGGGGAGTCCGAGTGGACGGCCGACTTCGAGGGCGAGCACTGTCCGGACATCAAAGCCGCACGCCACGACTACGACATCATCGGCTTCGACGTGGAGCCCGGCGATGCCGTGGTCTTCTCGGCGTGGACGGTCCACGGTGCTCCGGGCAATGCCGGCACGAATCGCCGGACCGCCCTGTCGACGAGATGGCTGGGCGACGATGCCAGCTGGTCGCCGCATCCCGGCAGCGATCCCAGCGTGACCCAGGCCGACACCACGGCCGTGCCCGGGGAGTACCCGGCCGACGACGACCGCTTCCCACAGGTCTGGCCGGCCTGACGGCAGGTTCCGCTCAGCCGCCTTCGGGGGATGCCGCCATGGCCTGGAGTTGGGCGATGTCGAAGCCTGCCAGCGCCTTGTAGGCGTTCGCCTCGCGTTCGAGGTCGGCGGCGTCGACACAGGTGTGTCGGTCGGTGCAGGAGCCGTCGCACCGGTCCTTCACCCACTGCATGACCCGCTCGGGGCCGGCCTGCCGGTTCGCCAGCACCAGCCGGCTGGTCGCCTCCAGGCGCTGGTCCTCGTACCGGGCCAGGGCCGTCGCGTGATCGGCCCCGGGCTCGAGTGCCTGTGCCAACGCCTCCGCATCGAGGATCGCCTGGCTGGCACCGTTGCTTCCGTTCGGTCGCATCGGGTGGGCGGCGTCACCCAGGAGCGTGACCCTGCCGTGTGACCAGCGCTCCAGTGGGTCGCGGTCGACCATGGGGAACCGGTAGGCGACCCGGCTGGATGCGATGAGCTCGCCGATGTGGATCCATCCGAAGTCCCACGCCTCGAACCAGGGGGCGATGTCGGCCGGGTCGACCGGGGTGTTCCAGTCGGCCTCCGCCGTGTCGTGCTCGACGGGGCGTTCGGCGACCCAGTTGACGAGCGCCGTGCCGCCGGCGGCCGCCGGGTCCCTGATCGGGTAGACGACCGCCTTCTGCTCGTCGTGGCCGGCCATGAACATCGTCCGGCCGTCGAGGAACGGCGCTGCCTCGACCGCTCCTCGCCACAGCACCAGGCCCGCGTGGTGGAGCGGGCCCTCGTCGGGGAACAGGTTCGAGCGGACGGCGGAGTGCAGGCCGTCGCAGCCCACCAGGATGTCACCACGAACCGGCTCGAGGGCGCGTCCGGTTCGGCGTTCGATGAAGCGCACGGTGACCCCGTCGTCGTCCTGGTCGAAGCCGTCGAGGTGGTGGCCGGTCCGGACCCGGTCAGGTCCCAACTCCTGTCGGACGGCGGCCAGCAGCAGCATCTGGAGCCGACCCCGGTGGATCGAGTACTGGGGCCAGGGGTTGCCGGCTGCGAGGCCCCGGGGCTCGGACCAGATGAGGGTCCCGTCGTCGCTGCAGAAGCGCAGTTCTCCGGTGAGGACGGCGCCTGCCGCCAGTGCCGGTTCGAGGCCCAGGTCGTGGAGGATCCGCACGGAGTGGGGCAGCAGGTTGATGCCCACGCCCAGCTCGTGTGGCTCTGCGACCGATTCGAAGACGGTCACGTCGTGGCCGGCACGGTGGAGACACAGCGCCGCCGTGAGCCCACCAATTCCGCCGCCGGCGATGAGCACACGGGCCCCGTCTCGCTGACCTGGCGATTCCCCGCTGGCTGCCATGGGCACCAAGAGTATCCCGCCCCCGACAACGCAGAAGGCCCGGAACCGTTGCGATCCCGGGCCTTCTCGTTTGGTGGCGGGGGCAGGATTTGAACTTGCGACCTTCGGGTTATGAGCCCGCGTAGGCTTCGGTCACCAATGGCCAACATGGTCAGGACGGCCAGTATCCAAGCGGATCGGCATGCCGATCTGGTTACCGCTCACCTGCGAAGGCTCATCAAGCAGCCATTTCTGTGACAAATTTTGTGACAACAGAGCGTCCGACCCCACCCCCATCGACGGCCGCTATACACGGATACCACCGTCGGATTCAGACTCCGGGGCCTCTTCGCCGCCGGCACTATCGGGGCGGAGGGAGCGGGAGTCTTCGTTCCGTCGTACTGCTCGGAAATCGGCGTCGCAGGCCGGGCGTCGCCGTCCGGTAACTGGCAGGCTGTGTCCCGTGCACAACGAAGGCGAAGCCCTGGCCAAGTGGCTGTTCCTGGCCGGTGCCGTGGTGTTCGTGGTGGCGTCGATCCGAGCCGGCGACTTGCTGTTTACCGTCGGCTCGGTTCTCGTCCTCGCCGCCTGCGTGGTGTTCCTTGCCGGGCGTGGGCGCCCGACTCGCGACCGGTGACCGGTACCAGCCCGTCGGTCGGCGACTCACCTCCCGCTTGGAGGGAGAAGTGAGTGGACACGAAGGTGCTTGGGTGTCATTGGCGGTTAGCCTTCGCCAACTTTCTGCTGATTGTGAGCTCATTGTGAAACCACCGATCCTCCTTGATGGCGGTATGGGTCAGGAGTTGATCCGTCGAGGGGCTAACCGCAAATCCGACATGTGGGCAGCCTGGGCCCTGGTCCACGACCCCGAGTTGGTCACCGCAGTCCACACTGATTACGTCGCTGCCGGGGCGGACATACTCACCACCAACACCTACCACACTTCTGCCGACCGCCTTGAATATGTCGGCTTCGGAGACCGGACCGAGGAACTCACCCGTCTGGCTGGTCGGCTGGCCCGAGAGGTGGCCGACAACGCCGGCCATGACGTGATGGTTGCCGCATCGCTGCCACCCCTCCGCCACAGCTACAACCCGGATCCCGACGCCACCTACGAAGAACTCCTAGACGAGTACAGCGAGATGGTCGGGTACCTGGCCGAGAGTGTCGACTTGTTCCTGCCCGAGACCATGGGAACGTTGTTTGAGGCCCAAGCAGCCGTAGATGCCGCCCGCGAATCTGGTCGACCAGTGTGGGTCTCGTTCACCCTCCAGGGATCACCTGGCCCCCATCTGCTCGATGGCACGTCGTTCGCTGAAGCCGTCGCATCGATTGACGCCGACGCTTACCTAATCAACTGTTGTCCCCCCGAAGAGATCTCTAATGCCCTCCCGATCCTCCGGGCGGCGACCAATCGCCTCGTTGGGGTGTACGCCAATGGGTTCCGCGATATGTCTTTGGGCTACCGGCGGCGGGAGGGAGACCCTCTGCCGTCTGCACGTACCGACATGGGAACGGATCGCTATGCGCAAATAGTGCTGGAGTGGGTAGACGCGGGAGCCGACATAGTCGGCGGGTGCTGTGAGATCGGTCCTGACCACATCGCTCGGATCCGCCAAGTGCTACCCCAGCCATATTCCGACCTCTAGGAGTCCTGAACCAGCATGGTTTCCCCAGATTTCGTCTACAGCCGCAGTTATCGCGGGAGCGTGAAGGCAGTCATCCTCGACTGGAGCGGGACCACCGCTGACGCCTATGTCATAGCTCCCGCGGTCGTATTCGTAGAGGTGTTTTCCAAGCACGGCGTCGAGATCTCAATGGAGGAGGTCCGGGGACCGATGGGCTTGCGTAAGGACCTCCACATCAAGGCTCTCACCGAAGATCCCACGATACGGGAGCGGTGGAAGGGCGTTCACGGCAGATATCCGGACCAGTCCGACGTCGACACGATGTTCGAGCGTTTTGTACCGCTGCAACTGGAATGCCTGCCCAAATACACCACGTTGTTGCCGGACGTAGCCGAGGTAACGACCAAACTGCAGGCCGACGGTATCAAGATCGGGTCAACCACCGGTTTTACACGGCCAATGGTCGATATCTTGGAATCGGCGGCCAAGAAGCAGGGCTACGAGCCGGATGCTTCCGTCGCAGGGGATGAGGTGATCCACGGAGCGCGGCCAAAGCCGTTCATGGTGTATCGCAACCTCGACCTTTTGGATGTTCATCCCATTCAGTCGGTGGTGAAGGTCGATGACACGGTGAGCGGAGTCGGGGAAGCGCTCGAAGCTGGATGTTGGGGTGTCGGCATCGCTCGCTATTCGAACTACATGAACGTCAACTCGCTCGAAGAGATCGATCAGCTCACTGACGATGACATTGCACGGCGCCTTGCCCATACTCGAGACCTGCTTGGCAAAGCAGGGGCTCACTATGTCATCGATGGCTTCGGCGAACTCCTCGATGTCATCGACGACATCAACTTCCGCCTCAAGAGAGGCGAGCGCCCCTGAGAACTCTGCCACACCCACCTCGTCAGTCAGGTCGACACTGACCAGGTCGACACTGACGTTGAAATCACCGTCACCATCCGGGCCAAGAATACCGGCGGCTTCGACGACAAGACGATCCGAGACGTGACCGAAAACGCCCGAACACTCAAGTTCGACGACGGCTCAGGATTCAGCGACAGTTAACTTGAACCGCCCCGGATTTTACGCAGGCTGGGTTGTTTGAGTCCTGGCCGGTTCGGTCGGGACGTGTTGACGGTAGTGGAGGTGTTCGTACTCTGCTGGCGGGATGTGGCCGAGTTGGCCGAACAGGCGGCGGTGGTTGAACCAGTCGACCCATTCGAGGGTGGCGAGTTCGAGGTCGTCGAGGCCCCGCCAGGGGCCTTTGTTGCGGACCAGCTCGGTCTTGTAGAGCCCGTTCATCGTTTCGGCCAGGGCGTTGTCGTAGGAATCACCGCGTGACCCGACCGAGTTCACGACACCGCACTCGGCGAGGCGTTCCGTGTAACGGATCGACAGGTATTGCACGCCCCTGTCGCTGTGATGGACCAGACCGTCGAGGGCGCGTCCCTGCCGGCTGCGTTCCCACACGGCCTGTTCGGTGGCGTGGAGCGCCAGGTCGGTGTTGAGTGAACGGCTGGCCTGCCAGCCCACGATGCGCCTCGAGTAGGCGTCGGTGACCAACGCTACGTACACGAACCCCGACCAGGTCCTGACATAGGTCAGGTCCGCGACCCACAACCGGTTCGGGGCCACAGCGGTGAAGTCCCTGTCGACCAGGTCACGGGGCCGGACAGCAGTGTCGTCGCTGATCGTGGTGCGCCGTGGCTTGCCACGAACAGCACCGACAAGGCCCAGGTCACGCATAAGGCGCTCCACGGTGCAACGAGCCACGCTGATGCCCTCACGGTTGAGCTGCGCCCAAACCTTGTTCGCGCCGTAGACGCCGAAGTTGTCCGCATGCACCCGGGCGATATCGACCCTGAGCGCTGCGTCGCGCACAGAACGCTTCGACGGCGGTTCGAAAGGCCCCCAATGATGGTCGTTGTGACAAATCTTGTGACAAGGGCCTTGGCCATCAACCGACCCGGGACAACAGAAAGGCCCGGAACCGTTGAGATTCCGGGCCTTCTACTTGGTGGCGGGGGCAGGATTTGAACCTGCGACCTTCGGGTTATGAG
>CAJXIS010000002.1 GCA_913054115.1 uncultured Acidimicrobiaceae bacterium
AGGCGATGTCGGTCGCCATGGGGATGCCCCAGCCGGTGGCGGCGTCACCGCTCGAGTTGAAGGCGAAGAAGATGAGAGCCGGCACGACCATGCCACCCAGCGCAGCCACGGCAGGGAGCAGTGCGGCCCGCCGCTGACGCAACTCGCCTGCGACCAGCTCGCGCTTGATCTCGAGGCCGACCACGAAGAAGAACAGGACCATCAGCACGTCGTTGACGAAGTCGACGAGCGTCAGCGGTCGACCGTTGTGCTCGAGCGAGAACCAGTCGCCCACCGAGAGTTGGATCTCGGAGTGCCAGAAGCCGTCGTATCCGGCCGACCAGGGGGAGTTGGCCCACACGAGGGCGACGACCGTGGCAGCGATGAGGACGATGCCGCCGGCGGCCTCGACGCCAAGGAAGCGCAGCATCGGCCGTCCGATGACGCGTGCCAGCGGACGGTCGCTGCCGAGCCAGGTCAGCGAGGTGGGAGGAGTGCGTCGGGTCATGCGTGGTTCAGGTCGGTTCGGGGCGCTGGGCGTCGGTTCGGGATGCTGGGCGTCGGGCACCGTAGTGGTCACGGCGCGCCGTGCCACCGATCAGGTTTCGTCCCCGGCGGTGGGGATGCGGACGACGAGGCGCACTGCCGTGCCGTCGATTCCCGTCTCGATGGAGGTTTCGTCGGCCAGTTGGCGCATCAGCGAAAGGCCCAGGCCCGACTCGTACTCGAGCCGTTCGGGCGATTCGACGTCGGGGAGGGAGCGGACATGGTCGGGATCGAAGCCGGTGCCACGATCGGTCACCTCGATCTCGATCTGTGCGGCCGCCAGGTTGCACCGGACCACGATCCGGTCGGCGACGCCCGAGGAGACCTGGGCCTCGATGGCGTTGGTCGCCGCCTCGGAGACCGCCAACCGGAGATCGGCGATCCTCTCGGGATCGAGGTTCGAATCGACCGCCGCCGCCTCGCCCACGACGGCACGCACCAACTGGAGGTACTCCGGCCTGGCGGGAACCAGCAACTCGACAATGCCCTCCACGGTCACGCCGGTGCACCCACGGCGGTTGCCACGGAACCGTGGAGTTCGAACACGCGGTCCAGGTCGCACAACTCGAACACCCGCTGCAGCCTGGGTTCCGGGCACACCAGGACCAGATCACCGTCGTGGCTTCGGACCCGACGCAGGGCACCGATGACCGCACCGAGGCCCGTGGAGTCGATGAAGTCGACGGCGCTGAGGTCGAGCACGAGCCGGTTGTCGCCGGCGGCCACCAGCTGCGCAACCTCCCGCCGAAGTCCGGGGGCGCCGGCCATGTCGAGGTCGCCACGGAGCACGAGGACGGTCCACGGGTCCCGCGATATGCGGTCGAACTCGAGGTGCACGTGGATCCCTCCGCCTCTGTGCTGCACGATAGTTGCAGCCCACGCTACCGAACAGGTGCGCCCGCATGAGACACGCCCTCCTACGGCCGGGCATCGACGGTCTCGCGACGCATCGTCGCAGACGCCTTGACCCTGACCTCGGGAAGGAGCGAACCCACGAGCGGCACGTCGGTCGGGTCCCGGTAGATGACGACGACCGTCACGAGGTCGCGCTCCAGGCTGCGGTCGATGTCGGTGAACGCCGGTGACAATCCCGACGATCCGATCACGGCCTCCCTCACCCGTTCGAGGTCGCCGCCCACCGCAGCGACCCTGACCCCCTCACGGGCAGCGTGGTGGACGAGTATGAGGCTGCGCACCACGAAGCCCACCTGGACCAGGAAGAGGGCCAGCACGACGAGGACCGGTACGACCAGCACCAGTTCCACCGTCGCCTGACCCCGCTCGTCGTGGGTCCGGCGCCGCACCTATCCGACCTTTTCGATGATCGAGTTCAGAACCTTGTCGAACAACCGGGTGATGCGGTCGGTCCCGGTCGCCCAACTGGTGACGAGGATCGCGATCGTCGCCGCTCCGAGGATGAGCAGGACGTATTCGGCCGTGGTCTGGCCGCGGTCGTCGAGGCTGCGTCGTCGGATGCCTCGTCGTTCGAACATCGCAAGTCGGCAGTGGATGGGGACCACGACCCGTTGCAGAACGGCTCGTTGCAGAACGGCTCGTTGCAGAATGGCTCGTTGCATGGACACCTCCCGGGTGCTGGATGACGGAGGCGGCAATGCCGCGAGGAGACCGTGGGCAGGCGGCACGAACCTCAGAGCCCCACCTCGAGGTTGCCGAGGGCGTCGATCACCATCGGCACGACCGACAACAGGATGAAGGCGGGCATGACGCAGAGGGCGAGCGGGAAGAGCATCAGGACCGGCACCTTGCGTGCGCGGGTCTCGGCACGGCGCCGAGCGGTCGCCCGGAGGTCGGCGGCTGCCGACTCGAGCGCAGGGCCGATCGGCGCCCCGAGCCGGAGCGATCCGACGAGGGCCGAGACCAGTTGGCGACCCGGCTCGCCGAGGAGTGGCCGCAGACCTTCGATCTCCTGTGCCAGCGGTGCCCCCCGGTTGGACCGGTCGAGTGCCTCCCGGAATGCGAGGGACACGGGGCCGTGGCCACGGTCGGCGGCCTCTCCCAGGGCGCTGCCGACCGGGAGCCCGGCGACCACGCCCATCCGAATGAGGCCGACGACCCACGGGAGTTCTGCCAACACCGCCCGATCACGGCGCCGCTCCCCGAGTCGGCGCCGAAGGGCCGGCCGGAAACCGACCAGTGCCCCGACGACCACGGCCGGAACGGGATGGACGACGATCGCCGCGAAGACGACCAGCAGGACGGCTCCCACCCGCTGGTCGACCACCCGATCCTCCGGGCTGCCCCGGCGAACGAGGCGGCCCAGGCGGGCGACCGGGTCGATGTGTCGGAGGCGGGGCGTGGTCTCCCTGGTCGCAGGCATCGACGGAAGGCGTGGGGGACGACCAGCCGCACCCGCCGCAACGGCCACGATGCCGGCGGCCCAGGCGACGCCGAGGAGCGTCATCAGGCGGCACCCGGGCGCGTGATGCGCCACATCCACCAGAGGCCGATGGCGTCGAGGCCGAGGCCGATCGCCACGAGGAGGGGGCCGGCCCCACCGAGGAATCCACCGGACCGGAAGGGCGATGTGAGCACGGCGAACCCGAGGGGCGCCAGGCAGACCACGGCCGCCGAGGCCCGCGCCTGCGTGGCCAGCGCCCGGGATTCGGCGGCCACTGCCTCTTCGTCGCGCAGCGAGTCGGCGACCGAGGTGAGCAGGGCGACCGGCTCACCGCCGGCCACCAGCGCAAGGTCGACCACTGCCACCACGAGGGCGACACTGGTGTCCGGGCGGCGGGACTCCCAGCGCCGAATCGCCTCCCCGACGGGCGCCCCCATGGTGATGTCTCCGGCCACCTGGCGCAGGTCCTTCGCCAGCGGGCCGTCGATGCGCCCGGCCTCGACGAGGGCCTCCGTCAACGTGGCCCCGGTGTGGAGGGATCGGGCCAGCTCGTCGACGAAGTCGGGGAGGGCGGCATCGATCCGTCGCGGCGACGACCGCCACCGCTCGATCCATGCCTCGCCAGGCCACGGTGCCACGGGCCCCGCGGCGAGCAACGGCCGCACCACTGCCCTCGGGGGCACCAACGCGCCGACGACCGCCAGGATCGCCCCGGCGGCCGACCAGGCCGGCGTCATCGCCCCCACCTGCCGGAGGGTGGCTCGACGTCGATCGGCTCGCCGTCGACGACCACCGGCCGGAACGGCGGCTGCTCTCCGGGGGGACGCACCTCGATGACGTCGGCCACCTGCCGAAGGGCCTTGTTGCGGGCCATGTGGACCACGAGGTCGACGCTGCCTGCGACGAGCGAGTCCGCCACCCCGTGCGACAGGCCCGGTGATGCCAGCAGGACCATGGTGGACAACCGCCGCAGGGCATCGACGGCGCTGTTGGCATGGCAGGTCGACAGTGATCCGTCGTGTCCGGTGTTGAGTGCCTGGAGCATGTCGAACGCCTCGGCGCCACGCACCTCGCCGACGACGATCCGGTCGGGCCGCATCCGCAACGCATTGCGGACCAGGTCCCGGACCGTGACCTCGCCGACGCCCTCGCAGTTCGGGGGGCGCGCCTCGAGGCGCACGACATGCGGTGTGGCGAGCGCCAGCTCGGCGGCGTCCTCGACGGTGACCAGCCGCTCGGTGGGCTCGACCGCCGATGCCAACGCAGCGAGAAGGGTCGTCTTGCCCGAGCCCGTGGCCCCGCTGACGATGATGTTCGCCCGGTCGGCGACCATGCGGGCGAGGAGCACGGCGACCTCCGGGCTGGCCATGTCGGCCAGGGTGAAGCGCCGGTCGCCGAAGCGACGGATGGTCACGCATGGACCGTCGATGGCGATCGGGGGCACGACGACGTTCACCCGGGAGCCGTCCGCCAGTCGGGCATCGACCCATGGGCTGGAGCGATCGACCCGCCGCCCGGTGGGGGCGATGATCCGTTCGACCAGGCGGTCGACCTCGGCGCTGTCGAGTCGGACATCGGTGACCTCGAGGCGGCCCGAGCGTTCGATGAAGACAGGGCCGGGTCCGTTGACCATCACCTCGCTCACCGCCGGATCCGCCAGCAGGGGCTGCAGCGGGCCGAGTCCGGTGATGCGGGCCATCACGGCGGCGACGGCGGCTCCCCGGGCGCCGAGGCCGAGGAGCGGTTCGCGCCGTGCCACAAGCGCCTCGACGATGGCCGTCTGGTCGCCACCCGGTTCGGCCGCAAGCAGGTCGAGCGCCTCGGCGTGCACGGCTGCGGCCAGCCCGGTGGCGGCCGCGCTCATGTGCCCTCTCCCACGCCTCGCAGCAACGCTCGGGGGACCCGTCGTGCGAGGAGTCCGGCATCGACCGCACGGGCGATCGCCGGGTCGAGGGGTATGCGCATGGTCACGGGCGATCCGACGACCGCCTCGACATCGGTGCGACCCAGCGCCCGGCCCGGCTCGACGACGAGGGCGACCTCGGTCGGTCGCCGCACCTGTGCGGGGAGCTTTCGGAGGGACAGGTAGCAGGCCCGGGTGACGAGGATCGAGCGGGTGGCCCGTTCGACCAGCGGACCCAAGAGCGCTTCGGGAACGCTAGTGGTGCCGAGGTTGCCCACGTCGATGACAAGCGGGCCGTCGCTCTGCACCAAATGGCCGGCGAGGGCGGCGACACGCTCCGCTTCGGCGTCATGCCAACCCGAGGTGCCGAGGGCGACCAGCCGGGTGCCGCCGGGTACCTCGATGGCGAGCTGTTCGAGTGCCTCGGGGCCCGGGCCGTCGGCGGCCGAACACCAGTCGGTGACACCCGGTCCGGCACCCTCCACGCCGAGTACGGCCGGCAGGTCGCCGGCGAGGTCGATGAGCAGGGGTCGGATACCCCGTCGGGCTGCGGCGAGGGCCAGCCCCGCTGCCACCACGGTTGTTCCCGAGCCGCCTTTGAGCGACCAGCACACGTTCATTCGGTTCTCCCTGAGCGCGACGTCGACCGGGGAAGGTCAGGGGAAGAACCGGGGAAAGAACCGAGGGGAAACACGAGGCCCCGGGGGGGCGAACGGTCGGCGCTGCCGGGCCGTGCCGGACACGTTAGCGATCGCGACCCGGTCCACCAACGGCGTCCTTCTAGGCTCGCCACCATGGAAGCGGCTTTCTTCGACCTGGACCGGACGGTCATCGCCCGGGCCTCGCTGGCGGCCTACGGCCCGGTGCTGCGCAAGGAGGGCTACCTCAGCGTGCCGATGGCTCTACGCGCCGCATGGGGACAGGTCGTCTACCGCTTCTTCGGCGCCGACGACGAGGCGATCGACCGGGCGCGTCGGACGGTCCTGCGCCTGGCCGCAGGCTGGGAGCAGGAGGGGCTGCGCCGGATCGCACGCGACCACCTGGCCGAGGTCATCGAGCCGATCGTCTACGACGAGGCGCTCGACCTCATCGACCAGCACCGTGCGGAGGGCCGCCTGATCGTCCTCGTGTCGGCGGCCCCCGTGGAGATCGTCGAACCGCTGGCCACCCACCTCGGCATCGACGAGTTCGTGGCGACCACGCCCGAGATCGACCCGGAGGGCCGCTACACGGGCGAGATCGAGTTCTCGGCGCACGGCAGGGGAAAGGCCGAGGCGATGTCCCGGCTGGCCCAGGACCGTGACATCGACCTTGCGGCCTCGTGGGCCTACTCCGACTCGGTGAGCGACCTGCCCATGCTCGAGGCGGTCGGCCACCCGGTGGCCGTGAACCCCGATCGCCAACTGCGTCGCGTCGCCGAGGAACGGGAATGGCCGGTCCTCGAGTTCGATCGGCCCGTGGCGCTCGGGGAGCGCGTGCCGCTGGATCGCCGGTGGGGGGCGGTCACCGCCCTGACGTTCGCCCTGGCGCTGCTGCTGTGGGCCGGCGTGCGCCGCGCCCGACGGGGGTCCCGAACAGCAATGGCCACGGAGGCCGGGATCAGATCGAGCGGACCTTCTTGACCGCCAGGGCGATCAGGGCACCGAGCACGGTCAGCATCAACAGTTTCTTCACGGTCGCCATGATACGCGGCCCCGGTCGGGACGCGCCCCGGCGGAGATGGTGAGCGGGGCACGGTCCCGTTAGCGTCGTCCCCGGAGGTGTCTGAGTACCTGGTGGGCTCCCCCGCCTTCAAAGCGGGTGGGACGGGCGATCCCCGTCCGGCGGGTTCGATTCCCGTCCACCTCCGCCAATCCGGTCCCGGCGGGGGACCGACGCGCCGCTGTGGCGCGCTGGGGTTCAGACGGCCAGCAGGTCGCGGGCGCCGGTGTCGGTGCTCGGGTGCCGCAGCTTCGACATGGCCCTGGCCTCGATCTGGCGGATGCGTTCCCGGGTCAGGTTGAAGTGTTCGCCGACCTCTTCGAGCGTGCGTGGCTCGCCGCGGTCGAGCCCGAACCGGAGTTTGAGGATCTCGCGTTCGCGTTCGTCGAGCGGGGCGAGCAGGCGGCTGATCTCCTCGGGGAGCAACGACGTGGCGGCCTTCTCGAACGGCGACTCGGCTCCGGGATCCGGGACGACATCTCCCAGTTCGGCGTCGCCGTCCTCGCGGAGCGGCTCGCTGAGCGACAGCGGCTCGGCGGCGAAGCGCAGGGCCTCGGTGACCTTGTCCTCGGGCATCTCGACCTCGGCGGCCAACTCGGAAAGGGTGGCCGGCCGGCCGTACTTGTGCTCGAGGCGGGAGCGGGCCTTCTGGAGGCGGGCAAGCGTGTCGCCGGCGTGCACCGGGAGCCGGATGGTGCGACCGGTGTTGGCGATGCCACGCGTGATCGCCTGACGGATCCACCAGGTGGCGTAGGTCGAGAACTTGAAGCCCTTGCGCCAGTCGAACTTCTCGACGGCGTGCATCAGGCCGAGGTTGCCCTCCTGGATGAGGTCGAGCAGCGGGAGGCCGGACGCCTGGTACTTCTTGGCGATCGAGACGACGAGCCGGAGGTTCGACTGGACGAAGGTTCGTTCGGCCTCGTCGCCGTGCCGGATCGCACGACGGAGTTCGCGCCGCTTGGCGGGGGTCACCTTGTCGCCTGCCTGGTCCATCTCGGCCCTGGCCTCGACGCCGCCCTCGATCTGCTGGGCGAGTCGGACCTCACCCTCCTTGGTCAGGAGGGGGTACTGGCCGATGTCGGTGAGATATAGCCGGACGAGGTCTTCCTCGTCCCGTTCGACCCGATCCTTCGCCAATCTCGGCTCTCCTCCGTTGTCGGAAGGCTCCTCTGCGGTGCCCTCCGTTGCCTCCCCGGGGCGCTCGCCGGGCCTGCCGGCATCCTCTCGGACACCTTGCAGACGACACTCGGCGTCGCCCTCACCGTTCGTCGGTCACGTTATCGAAGAGCCTGCCGACCACAACTCGCGAACGTGACGTTCGTCACGAAACTACGAGAATCCGTTCAGCCGGCCGTTTCTCCCATGATCGGTCGAGCGGCTGCGAGCGCTCCCTGCAACCCCGGGGCCTGTCCATCGAGCGGGCTCCCACCTGCCGGTCGGTCCTCGAGGTCGGCTCGGACGAGTCGGATGATCCGTCGGGCGGGAGCGTCGCCGACGGTTCCAAGCCTCCCGGCGAGCAGGGCCAGGTCTGCGTCGAGGACATCCGCGACCGCTGCGGCAGCGGCGAGCCGGCCGCCGGGGGGCACCGCCGCGAGCGCTTCGACGAGCATCGCCACCCCCGGGTCCACGGGGCCGTCGAGGACCTCGTCGGCCAGCAGCAGCGAGTCGGGCACGAGCCCCTGCCACCAGGCCACGTGTTCCCCGAGTCGGCGGCTGAGCGATGCCAACTCCCTGGCCGAGGACGGATCGGCGCCGTCGTTGGACCACGCACCGAAGCGTTCGAACAGGGCGGCGCAGAACCAGGCGAGTCCGCTCCAGGTACGTGCTCCCTCGGCGGCGGTCACCGGGGTCGGGTCAGGGTCGACGGACATCACGGTCAGCCCCGGTAGCGGTTGACGACCGGGAGTCGACGGTCCCGACCGAAGCCCTTGCGGGTGACCCGGGCGCCGTGCGGCGTCTGGCGGCGCTTGTACTCGGCGCCGTCGACGAGGCGCACGACCCGGTCGACGAGATCGGCGGCGAACCCGGAGGCCACGAGCTCGGCCCGGGTGCGATCGCCCTCGATGTACGCCTCGAGTAGCGGATCGAGCACGTCGTAGGGCGGCAGGCTCTGGTCGTCACGCTGGTCGGGCCGCAACTCGGCCGACGGAGGCTTGGCGAGAATCGTGTCGGGGATCAACGGTCCCCCGCCACCGTGCACCGACTGGACATTGCGCCAGCGGCACAGATCGTACACCGTCGTCTTGTAGACGTCCTTGATCGAGGCGTAGCCCCCTGCGGTGTCGCCGTAGAGCGTCGAGTAGCCGACGGCCGACTCGCTCTTGTTGCCGGTGGTCAGGACCAGCCAGCCGTGGGCATTGGAGAGCGCCATGAGCAGCACTCCCCGAATACGGGCCTGCAGGTTCTCGTCGACGAGTCCGTCGCCCCGATCGCCGACCGCCGATTCGAGCAGGCCGCGCAGCGCCACGTGGGCATCCTCGATGGGAATGGTCATGCCGTCGAGGCCCTGCTCGGCGATGAGGGACTCGGCGTCGGTGACCGAGTGGTCGCTCGAGTAGCGGGACGGCATGAGCACGGCATGGACGTGCTCGGGACCGAGGGAGTCGGCGGCGATGGTGGCGACGAGTGCGGAGTCGATGCCTCCCGACAGGCCGAGGCAGATGTCGGTGAAGCCGCTCTTGAGGACGTAGTCGCGGGTGGCGGTGACGAGTGCGCCGTAGATCTCGGCCATCGGCTCGAGGGGCGGGACGGGTCGCGGCACGACACGGTCACCACGATCGACGGCCTCCGACACCTCGACGACGGGGAGGCCGCCCTCGGCGTGCGGCACTTCCGGAACATCGACGTCGACGATCACGATCGCCTCGTCGAAACGGGGTGCCCTGGCCACGATGGTGCCCGAGGGGTCGGCCACCATCGAACCGCCGTCGAAGACGAGTTCGTCCTGGCCGCCGACCAGGTTGACGTAGACGAGGGGCCGACCCGATGAGGTGGCGGTGGCCACGATGGTGGCTTCGCGTTCGGCCAACTTGCCCTGGTGGTAGGGCGAGCCGTTGACCGTGACCAGCAGCTCGGCGCCACCGGCGACCAGGCGGTCCACCGGCCCGTCGGCTACCCAGAGGTCCTCGCAGACGGTCAGGCCGACCCTGACCCCGCCGATCCGGTACAGCTCCTGCGGGGTGGTGCCGGCCCGGAAGTGCCTGGCTTCGTCGAACACGCTGTAGTTGGGGAGTTCACGCTTGTGGTACACGCCGACCACGGCGCCACCGCGACACACGGCGACGGCATTGTGGACGCTGCCCTCCGGCCCGGGGTCGGCGAATCCGAGGACCAGTGCGCAGTCGCCACTCTCCGCTGCCAGCGTCTCCATGGCGGCCCGGCTGTCGGCCACGAAGCGCGGCTTGAGGACGAGGTCCTCGAGCGGGTAGCCGGTGAGCACCATCTCCGGGAAGACGGCCACGTCGCAGTCGACGACCTCGCCCAGGGCGGAGCGGACACGCGCCACGTTGCCTTCGAGGTCTCCGACGACGCTGTTCACCTGGATCATGGCGACCCGCAGGCGGTTCATGGTTGGAGCGTACCGATGGGGTCCCCGGGCAGCCGTGCCCAGAACGCGGAACGGCCCCGGAGCGGACTCCGGGGCCGTTCGACGCGAAGGTGGCGACTACGACCCGGCCAGGGCCTCGCAACAGGTGTTGGTGATCAGCTGGGTGACCACGTACGGGTCCATGTTGGCGTTCGGGCGACGGTCCTCGATGTAGCCCTTGCCCTCCAGGTGGACCTGCCAGGGGATGCGCACCGAGGCGCCGCGGTCGGAGACGCCGTAGTTGTACGAGTCGAAGCGCTGGGTCTCGTGGTCGCCGGTGAGGCGCTCCTCGGAGCCGGTGCCGTAGCCGGCGAGGTGCTCTTCGATCTTGCCCTCGGCGCCCAGCGACTCGCAGGCCGTGATGATGGCGTCGTACCCCTCGCGCATCGCGCTGGTCGAGAAGTTGGTGTGGGCGCCTGCGCCGTTCCAGTCGCCCTTGATGGGCTTGGCGCTGAGCGTGGCATCCACCTTGTAGTTCTCGGCGATGCGGTACAGGAGATAGCGGGCGACCCAGAGGTGGTCGCTGACCGCCACCGGATCCTCGGGGCCGATCTGGAACTCCCACTGCCCGAGCATGACCTCGGCGTTGGTGCCCGAGATGTTCAGCTCGGCGTCCATGCACGCCTGGGTGTGGTCCTCGACGATGTCGCGACCGGCGATCTCGATGGCGCCGACGCCGCAGTAGTAGGGGCCCTGCGGGGCGGGGTAGCCCTCGATCGGCCAGCCCAGCGGACGGTTCTCCCTGAAGAACGTGTACTCCTGCTCGATCCCGAACCAGGGATCCTGGTCGGCGTACTTCGCGTAGGTCTCGACGCAGGCCACACGGGTGTTGGTCGGGTGGGGCGTCATGTTGCCGTCCGGGAGGCAGACATCGGTGAGCACCAGGACGTCGTCGCCTCCACGGATCGGGTCCGGGCAGCTGAACACGGGTCGCAGCACGCAGTCGGAGTTGTCACCCGGGGCCTGGTTGGTGCTCGAGCCGTCGAATCCCCAGATCGGGAACTCGGTCGTGCCGGCGTCGATGATCTTCGTCTTCGAGCGGACGTACGGCAGTGGCTTCGTGCCGTCGATCCAGATGTATTCGGCCCTGATCGCCATTGGTGTCAGTCTCCAGGTCGGGGTGGACGACGGACGGTCCGGCCGTCCGCTCCGATGTTGTCGGGCCCGGAAGGTCTCCGGGTCGGATACACGATGCCACAACGGCAGTTTCCCTGCTGTTGCCCTTGTGTGAACGGACTGTGAACGCATGGAAGCCCCTTGGCGCGCGGGGCATCGATGCCGCATGATGGTGCCGTGGAGAATGACGCCGACCGTAAACGTGACTATGTCCTGCGCACCGTCGAGGAGCGCGGGGTCCGCCTGATCCGACTCTGGTTCACCGATGTACTCGGCCGCCACAAGTCGGTGGCGATCTCGCCGGCCGAGCTCGAGAAGGTGTTCGAGGAGGGCCTGCAGTTCGACGGCTCGGCGATCGACGGCTTCAGCCGGGTCCAGGAGAGCGACGTGCTGGCCATACCCGATCCCGGCACCTTCGAGCTGCTCCCCTGGGCCGCCGAGGACGAGCCCTCGGGCATCATGTTCTGCGACATCACCCAACTCGACGGCACGCCGTTCGCCGGCGATCCCCGCCAGGTCCTGCGCCGCAACATCGGCCGCGCCAGGGAGGCGGGGTTCGAGATGTACTGCGCCCCCGAGGTCGAGTTCTTCTACTTCGCCGACGCCAACGGCGGCGTGCCCCAGCCGCTCGACGGCGCCTCGTACTTCGACCTCACCACCGCCGATGTCTCGTCGGACCTGCGCAAGCGCACCCTGCACATGCTCGAGGCCCTGTCCATCCCGGTGGAGTACTCGTTCCACGAGGACGGTCCCAGCCAGCACGAGATCGACCTCCAGTACACCGATGCGCTGTCGATGGCCGATGCCGTGATGACGCTGCGCCTGACCGTGAAGAAGATCGCCATGGAGCAGGGCATCCACGCCACGTTCATGCCGAAGCCACTCAACGGCGTCCAGGGCTCGGGCATGCACACGCACCTGTCGCTGTTCCGTGACGGTGCCAACGCCTTCCACGATCCCGACAGCGAGGACGGCCTCTCGGTGGAGGGCCACGGTTTCATCGCCGGGTTGCTCCACCACGCCCGGGAGATCACTGCGATCACCAACCAGCTGGTCAACTCGTACAAGAGAATCAACGAGGGTTACGAGGCCCCGCGCTTCATCTCCTGGGCCCGCAACAACCGCTCGGCGCTGGTGCGGGTGCCGATCATCAAGCCGGGCAAGACGCAGTCCACCCGCATCGAGTACCGGGTGCTCGACCCGGCCTGCAATCCGTACCTGGCCTTCTCCGTGATCCTGGCGGCCGGCCTGCGGGGGATCGAGGAGGGCTACGAGCTGCCTGCCGAGGCCGTGCACAACCTCCACGAGCTCGGACCCGACGACCTGGCGGAACTCGGCGTACGACCGCTGCCCTCGAACCTTGCCGAGGCACTCGACGAGATGGAGGGCTCTGCACTCGTCCGGGACACGCTCGGCGACCACATCTTCGAGTGGTTCCTGCGCAACAAGCGGGTCGAGTGGGACGAATACCAGCGGCAGGTCACGCCGTTCGAGCTGGAGCGCTACCTGCCGTCCTGGTGACGGCAGGCCCCCGATGGATCCACTCCTCGTCTTCCCCGACCCGCCCCCGCCGGAACTGGCGCAGGCGCTCGACCTCGGCGGCTGGTCGTGGAAGTCCTGCGGGGACCCGGACGCCGCCATCGCCGAGGAACCCGACGAGGGGTGGGCCGGGGCCGTCGTCGTCGCCGATGTCGATCCCGAGGCCGCCTTTGCCCTCTGCCGCCGGCTCCGCAAGGGCGAGATGCCCCTCGAGCCGCTGCTGCTCCTGGTCGGCGCCAACCAGCTCGAGGACCTCGAACTGCGCGACGACCTGTTCGACGACTTCTGCCTCGCGCCGGTCCGCCCGGTCGAGTTGACCGCCAGGTTGCGGCACCTGTTCTGGCGGACGGGTCGGGGTTCGCGTCCCGACCTGGTCGAGTACGGGCCGCTGGCGTTGAACGTCGAGACCTATCAGGCGGCCATCGACGGCCAGCCGCTCGACCTCACGTACATGGAGTACGAGCTGCTCAAGTTCCTCGCCTCGCACCCCGGCAAGGTGTTCACCCGCGAGACCCTGTTGAGTCGGGTGTGGGGCTACGACTACTACGGCGGTGCCCGGACGGTCGATGTGCACATCCGTCGCCTGCGGGCGAAGCTGGGCGAGGAGCACGCCGGCCTGATCCACACCGTCCGGTCGGTGGGCTACCGGTTCGGCCAGTCGCGCTGGGGCATGCCGACCGGTTAGGTCTCCGGGCAGCAGGCCGGGGAAACGTCAGTCGTCGGCGGGGCCTGCGTAGGGGTTGGCCTCGCTCACCTCGAGCAGTTCGGAGCCCTCGTGGCGTTCATCGGCGTCGCGCTTGAGCAGCCTGCCGAGGGCGAAGGCCCCCAGCGCGCCGCTCATGAGGATGCCGACGGGAATCACGACGACGAGCACCACGATCATGATCACTGCTCCGGCCATGACGGCAGTCTGCCAGACCCTGGGCGGTGTCGGGGAAACGGCCCGTCGGTTGGCCCGGGTCAGCCGGTGTGGGCGATCGCCTCGATCTCGACCCTTGCCCCCAGGGGCAGGGCGGCGACGGCGACGGCGGAACGGGCCGGGCGGTGGTCGCCGAAGGCCTCGCAGTAGATCGTGTTCATGGCCGCGTAGTCGTCCATGTCGACCAGGAAAACGGTCGTCTTGACCACGTCGTCCATCGAGGCGCCCTCGGATTCGAGGACCGCCCGGAGGTTGGCGAGGGCCTGGGTGAGCTGGCCTTCGAGGCCGCCGTCGACGAGCGCTCCGTCGGCGATGCCGATCTGTCCGCTGGTGAGCAGGACGTCGCCCACCCGCACGATCGGGGTGTAGGGGCCAACGGGCTTCGGCGTGTCGGTCATCGGGGTTCTCCTCGTGGCTCAGGTGCCGGTCGGCCAGGTCTCCGGCGCACCGCGAGTCAACCACGTGGCGGCGGCCACCGCCGCGAACACGGCGTCGGAGCCGTTGCAGGGCTCACCGTCGTCGGGTTCGATCGTGACCTCGATGGGGGGCGTCTCGGTGGCCCTCACCACGTCGAAGGACCGGACGGTCAGGTCGTGGACGACGCCTTCGTCGTCGACGACCAGCGACTCGGAGGTGACCCAGCTCCAGGCCATGTGGGCTGCGCCGACGCAGTAGGAGCGCAGGACGGTTGCGTCGAGCGGATCGCCACAGCGAACGGTGACCCGGATGCCCTCGCCATCGACCTCGGCGGTCGCCGATCCCCCTTCGGGGCTGGTCACCGTGCCGACCTCGCCGCTGGCGGCGGCCAGCAGCGCCACGGCCTCGGCCCAGCCGGCGGCCCGCAGGTCGGCCGAGGTGGGCGGACCGGCGACGTCGACCTCCTCGACGAACAGGTCCGGGGCGACCCGTGCGACAGCCTCGGCGATGCCGGGCGTGCGGGCGACCCGCAGCACGCCCCGACCGTCGGAGTCGACGCCTCCGGCGACCGGTGGGCGCTTCGGGCCGAGCCGCACGGTGTCCTCGCGGGCGTACAGCACCAGGACCGGTCGGCCTTGCTCGTCGGCGAGGCGTCGCGCATCGGCGGATGCCGTCGAGCTCGCCTTGCCGCCGAAGGCGCCGCCGTTGGCGAGCGGTGACGACGGTTCGCCGCCCGGCACACACCAGGCGGCGTCGGTCTCGAGGTAGGCCGGTTCGACCCAGGAGGTGCGAAGCGTCGCCGCCCAGTCGCCGGGGGGCAGGTCCAGCGGGGCCCGCGGGGAGACCGTGGTGCGGCGTCCCTGGACCTTGCCGGCTACGGCACGCGCCTCGGCCAGCGTCTCGCCGATGCCGAAGCCGCCGTGGCCATCGGGCACGGCCACGAGGTGGTCGTCGGGGACGGTGTCGGCGGCGAACCCACCGCGGCCGAGTACCACGTCGGGCCCGACCGTCTGGGCGACGTGTCCCTCGAGCTCGGCGCGGTGGGCGGCGAGTTCCGGATCGCCCGTCCATGCACCGGTGCCGTAGGCGTCCCAGGCCTCGAGGATCGTCTGCCAACCGGTGCAGCGGCAGAGGTGGGCGTGGAGCGACCGGGCCGCCCGGTCCCGATCGGTCTCGCCGGAGGCTCGCAGGCCGGCGAGGCGCACGACGATCCCCGGAGTGCAGAACCCGCACTGGCTGCCGCCGGTCGAACAGAAGGCGGAGGCCCAGGCCCGCTGCTCCGACTCGGGGAGGCCGTCGAGCGTGGTGATGGTGCGGCCGACCACGCGCCGCGCCGGCGTCACGCACGAGACCCGGGGTTGGCCGTCGACGAGCACCGTGCAGCAGCCGCACTGGCCCTGCGGGCTGCACCCGTCCTTGACCGAGGTGATGCCGAGCCGTTCCCGCAGCACGTCGAGAAGCGTCGAGCCGTCGTCGGGCACGACCACCTGCCGGCCGTCGACGATCATCGAGAGTTCAGGGTCCACCGCAGGAGTGTGCCGCAGGGAATCGCCACGAACACCTGCGCGGCCGGCCCGCATGCGTGAGAGTGGTGAAATGGTCCGGAGGTTCGTGGTTCTCCTCGTGATGGCGACGCTGGCTGCGTCGTGCGGGCTGGGGCAGTCGTCGGATCCGCCCGCCTCGTTGAAATCGCGGGTCAAGGTCAGCTACATACTCGGCTACGAGAACCTCACCGACCAGATTCTCGATGCCGACCTGGTCGTGTTGGGAACCGCTGCCGACGTGGAGACCGTCGGCGTCAACCGGTACGACGACGGTTCCGGAGTGACCGATCGCACCATGGGGATCACCGTGCACATCGACGAGGTCCTCCGCTCGTCCGGGGTCGTAGAGGCCACTGCGGGGACCGAGATCAGAATCTCCACCATCCAGCCGTACGACATGGCGATCCACGAGGTCCGGGGGCGGATCCTTCTGGACAACCCGGGGATCTGGTTCCTGCTCGACTCGAACTCCCTCAGGCGCCGGCTGGGACAGGACCTTGGCGAGGAGAGCGTCCTGGTGTTCCAGAACGGCAGTGCGCTGGCCCTCCGGGACGGCGCCGACTCTGTCGAGTACATCCTGCCACTACGGCGCTTCTCCGGGACCTTCGAGGCCTACCTCGAGACCGTGCAAACGGCCGCTGGAAAGGTCGCCGACATGCCGCAGCCTGAACGGCCGCTCGGCCTCCCCGACGGCTGGGGCGAGGGGAAGTAGTCGAGAGAGGCGGCTAGGAGAAGCTCTGGCCGCAGCCGCAGGTGCTCTGGGCGTTGGGGTTGTTGATCGAGAACCCCGCGTCGTTGAGGCCGTCCTTGTAGTCGAGGGTGGCGCCCTCGAGCAGTTGGGCGCTGGACGGGTCGACCACGACCCGGATGTCGCCGTAGGTGATCTCGAGGTCGTCGTCGGCACGCTCGGTGTCGAAGAACATCTCGTAGCTGAAGCCGGAGCAGCCGCCGGGGCGGACCGCAACGCGCAGGGCGAGGTTGTCGTCGCCTTCGCCGGCAATCAGTTCGCCGACCTTGGTGGTCGCATCATCTGTCAGCGTGATCATGTGGTGTGGCTCCCTGGCATGGATTGCTGTGTTCGCGAGTGTAGCAATGATCACCTGCCGATCCCAGCAGCCGATCCCTGCGCCCGTAGGCTCAGGGCATGTCGGACGGGCCATCCACCGCGACGCAACCTCCCTTGATCGACCCACCCTCGGTCGATGAGGTCATGGGGCTGCTGCGCGGCGTCGTCGATCCCGAACTGGGCAGCGACATCGTCGAGCTCGGCATGGCCAAGGGGGCCACGGTCGATGCCGACGGCCTCGTCGACATCACGATCGCCCTCACCACGTCGGGCTGCCCCCTGCGGGCGCAGATCCAGCGTGACGTGCGGGCCCGCATCGGCGGCCTGCCCGGCGTCACGAAGGTGCACATCACCTGGACCGAGCTGACGCCCGACGAGAAGGCGGCGGCGATGGCCAAGGCCCGCTGGAACGTCGCCCAGGACGCCCCCGAGACCGCCGTGCCGGCCACCTGCCGGGTGCTCATGATCGCCTCCGGCAAGGGCGGCGTGGGCAAGTCCTCGGTCACCGTCAACCTGGCGACGGCGCTAGCCCACCGGGGCTACGCCGTTGGGGTCATGGACGCCGACATCTGGGGCTTCTCGGTCCCGCGCATGCTCGGCCTCGAGGGGCGCCTGGGAGGCTCCCCCGAGTCGGGCAAGATCACCCCGAACCACAAGTCCGTTGGCGCCGGCCACCTCGAGGTCGTGTCGATGGGGTTCCTCGTCGAGGACGAGGAGACCGCCCTCATGTGGCGGGGCCTGATCCTGAACCGGGCCGTCCGGCACTTCTGCGAGGACGTGGCCTGGGGAGACCTCGACTACCTCCTGATCGACATGCCGCCGGGCACCGGCGACGTCCAGATGGGGCTCGCCAAGATGCTGCCGAGGGCCGAGATGATCATCGTGACGACACCTGCGCTGGCAGCGCAGAAGGTGGCGGTCCGCGTCGCCCACATGGGGCGCAACAACTACCTGCGGGTCGTCGGGGTGATCGAGAACATGAGCGCCTACGTCACCCCCGACGGCGAGCGCCACGAGCTGTTCGGTGCCGGAGGCGGCAGCAACCTCGCGAACCAGATCGGCGCACCGCTGCTCGGCAGCATCCCCATCGACGCTGCCGTGACGGCCGGCGGCGACAGCGGCAACCCGGTCGTCCTCGGCGATGGACCGGCGGCGGATGCCTACCGGGAGATCGTCGAGCTGATCGCCACCGAGGCGGCGCCACCGATCAACATGGAGGGGTGCAGCGCCCGTCTGCTGGCTGCCGCCGAGGCCGCCCTCGACGAAGCCGGCTAGGCGTTTTCTCCCAGTTCGGGAGGCGACGGGGGGTCGTCGTCCCGCCAGGACTCCACGTTGATCGTCCCGAACTCAGGACTGACCGTCCGACCTTCGTCGGCGACTCCGCCCGGGTGGAACCGCCAGGTCATCGTGGGCTGCCCGTTCGCCATCCGTCGCCCGAACCAGCGTGAGGCGACGGCCCGCAGCAGCGCCCGGGTCGGCGGGAAGAGCAGCGAAAGGCCGAGGGCATCGGTGGCGAAGCCCGGCGTCAGCATCAGCGCCCCGCCGAACAGCACCAGGAGGCCATCGACCAGCTGGCGGCCGGGGACACGGCCCTGGGCCATCTCCTCCTGGGCCTTCCGGAGGATGCCGAGGCCCTCCCGCCTGACCAGCCATGCGCCGACGACGCTGACGAGGAACAGCAGGGCGATGGTGTTGAGCACGCCGACCTCGCCGGCCACCTGGACGATCAGGTACAGCTCGACGATCGGCGTGACGATGAACAGCAGGATCAGCAGGGGGAACACGATGCTCAGGGTAGGGGTTCGTCCGCCGCTCACCGCCGCGGGCGGTCCCATCAGAAGCGTCGCGTATCCTGCCCATTCCATGGCCCCGGACCGCCCACCCTCCGTCGACCGCTTGGCCCGCTCGCTCGCCGACACGGGCCTCCCGCACCCGTTGCTCGTCGATGCCGCACGACAGGCGGTCGCCGACGGCGATCCGGCCTCCGTCGAGGAACGGGCCCGCGACCTGGCCGAGTCGATGGGGAGGCACCTCCTGACCGGCGTCGTCAACGCCACCGGTGTGCTGCTGCACACCAACCTCGGTCGGGCGCCATGGGGGGCCGCCATCGACGACACCCGCTACAGCACCCTCGAGTTCGACCTGTCCACGGGCGACCGGGGCTCCCGTCAGGATCGGGCGCCGGCGCTGCTCGCACGGGCCTGCGGTGCCGAGGCGGCGATCGTGGTCAACAACTGTGCCTCGGCGGTCCTGCTGGTGCTGGCTGCGCTCGCCGAGGGACGAGGGGTGGTCGTCTCCCGCGGCGAGCTCGTCGAGATCGGCGGCGGCTTCCGGATCCCCGACGTCATGGCGCAGTCCGGGGCCCGCCTCATCGAGGTCGGCACCACCAACCGGACGCGCCTCGGGGACTTCGCCTCCGCCGTCGCCGGAGACGATGCTGCGCTGATCCTCAACGTCCACCGCTCCAACTACCGGATCGAGGGCTTCACCGAGTCGGTGGGCGTCTCCGAACTGGCGGACCTGGGGCTCCCGGTCGTCGCCGACATCGGTTCCGGGCTGCTCGACGTCGCCTGCCCGTGGCTCGCCGACGGCCCGCCCCCGTGGCTGGCCGACGAGCCGGCAGCCCGCCAGACCCTCGAGGCGGGAGCCGACCTGGTCACGTTCTCGGGCGACAAGCTGTTGGGCGGGCCCCAGGCCGGGGTCATCGCCGGCCGGGCCGACCTGGTGGCGGCCTGTGCGGCGCACCCGCTGGCCAGGGCCCTGCGCCCCGGCAGCCTCATCCTCCACGCACTCCAGGACCTGGCCCTCGCCTACCTCCGCCGCGACGGCGACGCCATCCCGTTCTGGCGCATGGCGACCCTGACCGTCGACGACCTCCGGTACCGGGCCGCAGCCATCGCCCCCGACCTTGTCGCTGACACGATGGCCGTCCCCGGTGGTGGCACCCTGCCCGGCGTCGAGATCCCGTCGGTCGGCCTCCGGCTCCCCGGCGACCACGCTGCCGCCCTGCGGGCCGGGACGCCGCCGGTCATCGCCCGCGTGGCCAACCAGACCACCCTGCTCGACCTGCGGACCGTCCATCCGAACGACGACGCCGTGCTCGGCGCTGCGCTCGACCGGCTCGGCGTCCGCTGAGGACCCGGACGACCACATGCACGTCATCGCCACGGCCGGCCACGTCGACCATGGAAAGTCCACGCTCGTGGAGGCGCTCACCGGCACCGATCCCGACCGCTTCGCCGAGGAGAAGGCCCGCGGCCTCACGATCGACCTGGGCTTCGCCTCGACCACGCTGCCCTCGGGGGCCACGCTGTCGCTGGTCGACGTGCCGGGCCACGTCCGGTTCATCAAGAACATGCTGGCCGGCGTGGGTGCGGTCGATGCCTGCCTCTTCGTCGTGGCGGCCACCGAGGGCTGGAAGCCGCAGTCCGAGGAGCACCTCCGGATCCTCGAACTTCTCGACGTCCGCCACGGCCTCGTGGCCCTGACCAAGGTCGGGATCGCCGACGAGGACCTCGTCGAGCTCGCCCACCTCGAGGTCGAGGAACGACTCGAGGGCACGTTCCTCGAAGGCGTGCCGATCGTCGATGTGGATGCACCGGCCGGGATCGGCATCGACGAACTGCGCTCGGCCCTCGACGACCTGCTGGCGGTCACCCCCACCTCGACGGACCGGGGACGCCCGCGGC
>CAJXIS010000003.1 GCA_913054115.1 uncultured Acidimicrobiaceae bacterium
CCGTGGCGGACGCGATCTGCTGATCGTCGACATCGCAGTGCCACGCGACGTCGACCCGGCCGCCTCCGAGATCGACGGCGTCACCCTGCTCGACATGGACGACCTGCGGGCGTTCGCCGAGATCGGCCTGGCCGAACGTCGACGCGAGATCACCGCCGTCCAAGCGATCGTCGACCTCGAACTCGACCGCTACGTCGACGAGTCCACCGCCCGTTCCGTGGCGCCGATCGTCGCCGCACTCCGTGCCAGGGGCAACGAGGTACGGGCCGGTGAGCTCGACCGCCTCGGCGGCCGCCTCGGCGAACTCGACGACCGCCAACGCGAGATCGTCGAGGCCCTGGCCGCCGGCATCGTCGGCAAGCTCCTCCACGAGCCGACCGTCCGGCTCAAAGACGCCGCCGGCACCGCCCGTGGCGAGCGGCTCGCCGAAGCCCTGCGCGACCTCTTCGACCTCTAGGCCGCTGGCTCCGATGGCCGAGCGAGAGGGCAGGCGCATCCGGGCCGCCACCCGCGGCAGCCCACTCGCCCGCTGGCAGGCCGAACGCGTCGCCGACCTGTTGCGGGCCGTCGATCCCGGCATCGAGGTCGAGTTCGTCGTGGTCGCAACCACCGGCGACCTCGACCGCACCACGCCCATCGAGCAGATGGGCGGCCAGGGCGTCTTCGTGAAGGAGGTGCAGGTCGCCGTGCTCGACGGCCGGGCCGACCTCGCCGTCCACTCGGCCAAGGACCTCCCCGCCCTCACCCCCGACGGCCTGCTCCTGGCCGCCGTCCCCGAACGGGGCGATCCCCGCGACGCACTCGTCGGCTGCCGCTTCGTCGACCTGCCCGACGGGGCCAGGGTCGCCACCGGTTCCATCCGACGCCGCGCCCACCTCGCCCACCGGCGCCCCGACCTGCACTTCGAGCCGCTGCGCGGCAACATCGCCACGCGCCTCGCCCGTGCTTCCGACTTCGACGCGATCGTCGTCGCCCAGGCCGCCCTCGACCGCCTTGGCCTCGTCCCCGACGTCGTCGACCCCCTCGATCCCGGGATCCTGCTGCCCCAGGTCGCCCAGGGCGCCCTCGCCGTCGAGTGCCGGTCCGACGACACCGCCACCTCGACCCTCCTCGCAGGGATCGAGGATCCGATCGCCCGGCGGACCGTCGATGCCGAGCGGGGGTTCCTCGCCGAGCTCGGAGCCGGGTGCGACCTGCCGGTGGCCGCCCACGCCAGGGTGCTCGACGACGGCTCCGTCGAGCTGACCGGCGCACTGTCCTCCCCGGACGGCAGCACGCTCCTGCTCGAGACCCGACAGGGCGCAGACCCCGAGGCGCTCGGACGTTCGGTGGCCCGCCACCTCCTCGACGAGCGGGGCGGAGCCTCGCTGCTGGGCCGACCGTGAACACCGACCTGCCGCTGACCGGCCGGACCCTCGTCGTCACCAGGGCCACCGACCAGGCCGGGACCCTCGCAGGCGCCCTGGCTCAGCGGGGCGCCAGGGTCGTCGAACTCCCCGTCATCGCCGTGGCCGACCCGGCCGACGGGGGAGCCGCCCTCGTTGCGGCCGTCGCCGACCTGGACGCCTACGACTGGGTGGTCGTGACCTCTCCCAACGGCGCCCGCCGGGTCGCCGACCGGCTCGGTGGGACGATCCCGTCCGGCACCCGGTTCGCAGCGATCGGACCCAGGACCGCCGTGCCCCTGCTCGCCGCCGGCGCCGCCGTCGACCTCGTTCCCGGCCGGGCCGTCGCCGAGGGCCTCCTCGACGAGTTCCCGGCGCCGCCGGACACCGGGGGACGGGTCCTGCTGGCCCGGGCCGAAGTTGCCCGCGACGTCCTCCCCGACGGCCTCCGGGCTGCGGGCTGGGACGTCGACGTCGTCGTCGCCTACCGCAACGTCGAACCCGACACCGCCCCCGACGTCCTCGCAGCCGCCATGGCTGCCGATGCGGTCGTCTTCACGGCCGAGTCGACGGTCCGTCGCTACACCGCCCTCGCCGGCAGCTCCACGCCGGTCGATGCGGTGTGCATCGGACCCGTCAGCGCCACCGCCGCACGCGAGCTCGGCTACCGGGTCGTGACGGCCGAGCCCCACTCGGTCGAGGGACTCGTCGACGCCGCCTGTGCCTGGGCTGCTGGCTGAGGGACCGCCGCACGGCCCTCCGTAGGCTTTCTGTCGTGATGTTCCCCGAGCGTCGGCTGCGCCGCCTGCGCCGCACCGCACCCCTCCGCCGCCTCGTCGCCGAGACCCGCCTCGGCATCGACGACCTCGTGGCGCCCCTGTTTGTCCGCGAGGGAATCGACGAGCCCCAGCCGGTGGCGTCCCTGCCGGGCGTCGTCCAGCACACCCGCACCAGCCTCCGGGCCGAGGTGGCCGCCCTGCGCGACCTCGGCGTGCCGGCCGTGATCCTCTTCGGAATCCCCACCTCCAAGGATCCCGAGGGCTCCGAGTCCTGGAACCCCGACGGCGTCGTCCAGGTGGCGCTGCGCGACCTGCGCGACGAGGTCGGTGACGACATAGTTCTCATGGCCGACCTGTGCGTCGACGAGTACACCGACCACGGCCACTGCGGGATCCTCGACGGCCACGGCAGCGTCGACAACGACGCCACCCTCGACCTCTACCGGCGTGCCGCCGTCGCCCAGGCAGATGCCGGCGCCGACGTGTGTGCCCCCTCCGGGATGATGGACGGCCAGGTGGCCGCCATCCGGGCCGCCCTCGACGAGTCCGGCCACACCGACACGGCGATCCTCGCCTACTCCGCCAAGTACGCCTCGGCGCTCTACGGCCCCTTCCGCGACGCCGTCGACGTGCAGATCGTCGGCAGGGGAGACCGCAGGGGCTACCAGCAGGATCCACCCAACGCCCGCGAGGCGCTCGAGGAGATCCGGACCGACCTCGCCGAAGGCGCCGACATGGTGATGGTCAAGCCCGCGCTCGCCTACCTCGACGTGATCGCCCGAGTCCGCGACGAGATCGACGTGCCGCTGGCCGCCTACCACGTGAGCGGCGAGTACGCCATGGTCGAGGCCGCAGCCGCCAACGGCTGGATCGACGGCGACGCCGTCGCCATGGAGCACCTGCTCGCCATCAAGCGCGCCGGTGCCGACTTCATCCTCACCTACCTGGCCCGGCGGGCGGCCGAGGCGCTCGCCGGGTGAGCAGCGCCGACCTCTTCGCCAGGGCCCAGCGGGTCATCCCGGGCGGCGTGAACTCACCGGTCCGGTCGTTCCGGTCCGTCGGCGGCACCCCCTACTTCGTCGAACGGGCCGAGGGCCCTTACATCTACGACGTCGACGGCCGCCGCTACATCGACTACGTGCAGTCGTACGGGCCAGGCATCCTCGGCCACGCCCACCCCAAGGTCGTCGAGGCCGTCGTCAACGCTGCCGCAGCCGGCACGACCTACGGTGCCCCCACGGAGGCCGAGGTGGTGCTCGCCGAGATGGTCGTCGACCGGGTCGCAGGCCTCGAGTCGGTCCGCTTCGTCTCCAGCGGCACCGAAGCCACCATGTCCGCCATCCGACTGGCCCGGGGGGCCACCGGCCGCGACCGCATCGTCAAGTTCGCCGGCTGCTACCACGGCCACGCCGACGCCCTCCTCGCCGCCGGCGGCAGCGGCGTCGCCAGCCAGGGGCTCTCCGGCTGCGACGGCGTCACCGACGGAGCGGTCGCCGACACCGTCGTCGCCCCCTACAACCGGGTACCCGAAATCGACGACACGGTCGCCGCCGTCATCGTCGAACCGGTGGCCGCCAACATGGGGCTCGTCGCCCCGGCGCCGGGCTTCCTCGAAGGGCTCCGGACGGCCTGCGACGCCGCCGGTGCGCTGCTCGTCTTCGACGAGGTCATCACCGGCTTCCGCCTGGCCCCCGGTGGCGCCGCCGGGTACTTCGGCGTCACCCCCGACCTGTGGTGCTTCGGCAAGGTCATCGGCGGCGGGCTCCCGGTCGGCGCCTTCGGCGGACGCTGGGATGTCATGGAGCACCTCGCCCCACTGGGTGGCGTCTACCAGGCGGGCACCCTTTCGGGGAACCCGCTGGCCATGGCCGCCGGGCGCACCACCCTCGAACTGCTCGACGGGGACGCCCACGCCCGGCTGACCGCCACCGCCACCCGCCTGGCGGACGGCCTCGCCGGCGCCTTCGCCGACGCCGGGCTGACGGCGATCCTGCCCCGGGTCGGTCCGCTGCTCGGACTGTTCTTCGGGGCGACGAACCCGACCGACTTCGACGAGGCGCAGGTGCTCGCCGAGAACGGCGTCTACCCGAAGGTCTTCCACGCCCTCCTCGAACGGGGAGTGGCCCTGGCGCCCGGCGCCTACGAGGTGCTGTTCCCGAGCCTGGCCCACGACGACGAGGTCGTCGAGGCCACTATCACGGCTGCCGCCGACGCCGCAGCCTCCGTGGCGGCCTGACCGGTCGCCACCGGCTCAGTCCCGGTCGCGCAGTTCCCGGTAGCGGCGGACCAGCTCCGAGGATGGCTCCGACCGGTCGACATCGGCGCCAGCGCCCGCCAACAGGTCCCCGAAGCGGGTCGCCAATTGCTTGCCGAGCTCGACCCCCCACTGGTCGAACGGGTTGATCCCCCACACCGCCGCCTGCACGACGGTGCGGTGCTCGTAGAGGGCCACGAGTTGGCCGAGCGTCGACGCAGACAGCTCGGGAAGCAGGATCACCGTCGACGGCCGGTCGCCGGGGAACGCCTGGTGGGCGACCAGGTTGGGGGCGACGCCGAGGGCTGCGGTCTCCGTGTCGGTCCGACCGAACGCCAGGGCCTCGGCCTGGGCTAGCAGGTTGGCCATCAATGCGTCGTGGTGCGCACCCCGCGGGTCGACCACCGGCCGGGCCACGCCGATCAGGTCGACCGGCACCACATCGGATCCCTGGTGCAGCAACTGGAAGAAGGCGTGCTGGCCGTCGGTGCCGCTGGCACCCCACACCACGGACCCGGTCGGCCCAGAGGTCTGCGAACCGTCGGCCTTGACCCGCTTGCCAAGGCTCTCCATCATCAACTGCTGCAGGTGGTCGGGGAGACGCCGGAGCCCGTGGCTGTAGGGAACCACGGCGAGGCTGGTCGCACCGAGGAACGACCGGTGCCACACGTCGAGCAGCCCGAGCAGCATCGGCACGTTGGCCTCGACCGGCGTTTCGCCAAGGTGCCGGTCGACCGTGTGCATCCCGGCCAGCATCTCGCCGAAGGCCCCGGGGCCGATCGCGACCATCAGGGCCAGCCCGACAGCCGACGGCAGCGAGAAGCGACCGCCCACCGACTCGGCGAGCGGGAACACCAGGTCGGAGTCGACGCCGCGGGCCGCCGCACGCTCCGGAGCGGAGGTCGCCGCAGCGACATGCCGGGAGAGGTCGTCACCGACGCCCTCCCGCAGCCACGCCAGTGCGGTATCGGCGGCGACCATGGTCTCGAGCGTGGTGAACGACTTCGAACAGATCACCACGAGGGTGGAGGCGGGATCGAGGCCGTCGAGGGCGGCCGTCAGGTCGGTGCCGTCGAGGCTCGACGAGAAGCGCACGGTCACTTCGGGGTGGGCGAGGTGGGCGAGCGCCTCGTGTGCCATGGCCGGCCCGAGGTACGAGCCACCGATCCCGAGGCTCACGACGGCCCTGATTGGCGCTCCGGTCGCACCGGTGTACGAGCCGTCCCGGATCCGACCGGCCAGGTCGGCCATCCGGTCGAGGGTTGCGCCGATGTCGGCATGGCCGTCCGGTGCCCGCAACGCCGTGTGCGTGGCGGCCCGGCCCTCCGTCGCATTGACCGGTTCACCGGCCAACATCCGTGCGCAGAAGCCGGACACGTCGCGTTGGTCGGCGAGGTCGCCCAGCAGCCCCAACACCTCGTCGTCGATGGGATGCCGCGACCAGTCGACCCAGAGGTCACCGACGGGGCCGGCAAGGCGTTGCGACCGGGACGGGTCGAGGGCGAAACGGTCCCGCAGCGAGACCTCGCCGACCCGGCCGGCGAGATCGGCCAGCGCCGCCCATGCAGGCACTAGGCCGCCCCCACCCGTGTGAAGCGGTCGGGCACCAGCCGGACGACCGCAGCGATGGCCCCGTAGGCCGCTTCGGCGGTGCCCCGCTCCTCGTCGCGCAGCAGGTTCGCCATGATCCGGAGCGCCCATTCCATGAGCGGCTTCGACCGCATCCCCACCCGCGTGAGTTCCCGGATGAGGGCCGGGTTGCCGATCACCTTGGCGAAGAGGCTGGCCACCTTGAAATAGAGGCCGTACTCCTCGTCGAGCATCCCCGGGTACCGGGTGAGCACGGCGTCGTCGTTGCAGGCCACCGCCTCGGCGATGAGGCAGGCGGCCAATCGGCCCGTCTCGTAGGCGTAGTCGATGCCCTCCCCGTTGAACGGGTTGACGGCCCCGGCGGCGTCGCCGACGACCAGCCAGTTGGGACCTGCCTTCGGCCCGACCGATCCGGCCATCGGCAGGCGTCCACCGGTCGGGGGCTGGACCGGCTTCGTCGGATCGATGCCCCAGTGCTCCGGCAGGGAATGGGCGAACTCCTCCATCAGGTACGAGGTGTTGACCTTCTTGTAGTCCCGGAACGTCGACAACAACCCGACGCCGACATTGATCGTCCCGTTGCCGACCGGGAAGATCCAGCCGTATCCGGGCATGGCGTTGCCCTGCCGATCGCGTACGTCGAGGGCGCTCTCGATCCAGGGGTCGTCGTGGGCCGGGCTCTCGTAGTAGGTGCGGATCGCCATGCCCATCGGATAGCCACGGTCGCGGACGGTGCCGAGTGCCCGACCGAACCGGGAGTTGGCGCCGTCGGCGACCACCACGTGCCTGGCGAGGATCGTCGACTCGGTGCTGTTCGCCGCCTCGTCGCCGTCCTTGCGGAGGACCACAGCGCCGTCGATTCGGCCACCTTCGCCCTCGATCGGACGCAGCGCCTCCGTCGACAGGAGCAGGGTCGCACCTGCGGCGACCGCATTGTCGGCGACGAAGGCGTCGAGGTCGCAGCGGCGGACCACGTAGCCGTAGTTCGGGTAGACGGGATGGTCGGGCCACGACATCTCGATGGTTCGGCCGTGGGCGATAGTGCGCAGGCCACCGAACCGGTGGAAGGGCAGGAGCGCATCCGCCAGGCCCATCTCCTCGAGCTGGTGGACCCCCCGTGGGGTGAGGCCGTCGCCGCACGTCTTGTCCCTGGGGAAGGCCTTCTTCTCGACGATGACGACGTCGAGCCCGGCGCTTGCGGCCCAGTAGGCGGTGGCGGCCCCGGCGGGACCTCCGCCGATTACGAGGAGGTCGTGGACGTGGGTGCTCATGGTCCGTGGTGGGCGCACCCGGTCAGCGTGCCGGGCACGGTCGCCTAGTGGCCGGCGACCGTGCCCGACGCCAACAGTTCCTCGACCTCGTGCGCCGTGATGGTCGCCGGGTCGAAGTGGCCGGCGAGGTCGAGCGTGTCGCCGTGGACGGCGTCGTCGATCGCCTCGGCCAGTGCTGCGTCGTCGTCGGAGCCGCTCAGCCGGGCCCGCTCGTGGAGCACGACACCGAGGAGTTGCTCCTTGGTGAGGACATCGCCCCAGCCGGGCATGCCGCCCTCGACCACGCGGCCGAGGCTGGGGTCGCCGTAGGAGTTGCCGAGGCCGACGGTGTCGGATCCCTGCACCACCCAGACGACATGGTCGGCGACCGATGGGAAGGCGACGAGGACCTCGCCGTCGGCGAGGGCGTGGCCACTGCCGCCGCCACCGGTCGCACCGTGGCAGCTGGCGCACCGGGCACCGAAGACTTGGTCGCCCTCGGCGAGGACGCCGGTGGCCTCCTGGGGCGGACGCTCGAGCGTGCCGACGTAGGTGAAGGCCCAGAGGGGGAGGAGCAGGAGCGCCGAAATCGCCCACCATGGGATCTTCTTGCGGACGAAATGTGCGGTCATGTAGGGCGCCACCGGAGCAGGTGGGGCCTCGACGACCGGTGCGGGGGCGACCTGGGCCGGCACCTTCGCCGGAGTGGCGGCCGGAGTGGCCTCGGCCGGTGCGCCGGCCGCTGGCTCGTCGCCGGAACTGGCGGCGCGGGCCGCCGCCGCTCGCTTGAGAAGGTGTTCGGGAATCTCGGTCAAAGCGGCCTCCGGCGGCGGCGATGTCGGTGGTGGGTACCGGCGGCTCTGGACATCTTCGTCCCGGGACGCCGCCCGGTCTGGCGGGCAGACTAGCGGTCACTGTAGGCGGTCCGGTGCAGTGGTGCCGACCCGGTGGCAACGGCGAGTCGTCGCCGAACGCGTCCCATGGGCACGCCCGGTCGTGGTGGCCACCGCCGGTCGCTTTTCGCCCCGGAGGAACGGGTTCCACCCGGCCGCATGATAGAAAACGACACCAGACAGGGGTCCGCTCCCGACAGGCACCGCGACCAACGACGGTCGGTTACGATGGTGTTCACGGGCGCTTGTGCAGATTTTCACGAAGTCGCACAACGGCCTGGCACCCACCCATCCATCCGCCCACGAACAAGACGAGGAGAGACTGCCCGACATGGTCGCGTTCATCGCCTCGATCCTCGCAACCGTCGTGCTCCTCTGGGGCATCCGCTGGTACCAGAACCGCACCCCCGTCGACCACGAGTTCACGTGGGGAGAGGCGATGCTGTTCGCCACCTACGTCTTCCTCATCTTCTTCTGGGTCTACGGCGTCGTCCCCCACCAGTGGATGCAGTGGGCCGACAGCGAACTCAACTGGCGACCCGACCGCTACCTCGTCGGGCCACAACTGATGTGGACCGGCGACCAGGGCATCGTCGAATGGGCGCTTCCCTTCACGCTCAGCTACAGCGTCCTGCGCGACTTCGTCGCCGTCGGCATCTACGGCGTCTTCTTCGGCGGCAACATCGTCATGTGGAAGCAGTGGCAGAACCGCGACGAGGAGAAGGCGGCCCCGACCCCGACCTCCGAGTACGGACGCCCGCTGATCAGGGACGGGGCAGGTACATGAGCATCACCGACGCCAACCCCCCCCACCCGACGTTCATCGACGACTACGTCCTCCACGAGGTCGACCTCGACTGGATGGCCAGGTCCAGCAAGTTGAAGCAGTTCATCCACATCGACCAGTCCGAGTGCATCATGTGCGAGGGCTGCGTCGACATCTGCCCCTGGAAATGCATCCACATGGTGCGGCCCGACGCCATCGCCGAGGTGGTCGGCACCGAACAGCCGGGAATCGACCCGAGCGACCACGTGATCTTCACCATCGACGACGACGTGTGCACCCGGTGCGCACTCTGCGTCGACCGCTGCCCGACCGGTGTCATCATCCTCGGCAGGATGGGCGAGGCACCGGCCGAGGGCGATGTCCACCAACGCACGGCAAGCCACGGCTACGGCTACGGCATGCGCCTTGCGTAGGCACGGGCGACACGGACGCAACGAACGACAGGGCTAGGGAGAGATCACGGTGGCCGACGACAACGGCAAGAAGTTGGCGCTTCAGGAGCGCATGGGTCAGATGGGTGACCAGATGAAGGGCTCGCAGGCCTGGGCGTCGATCTTCCGACCCGGTTCGATCTTCCGCAAGGGCTACAGCGACAACCCCCGGAACCGCTCCTACGTGATCATGAACAGCGTGCTGTACCACCTGCACCCGGTGAAGGTGAAGCGCCACGCCGTGAAGGTCAGCTACACGCTCTGCCTCGGCGGCCTCAGCTTCTTCCTGTTCATCCTGCTCACGGTGACGGGCATCTTCCTGATGTTCTTCTACCGGCCAACCGCCGCACAGGCCTGGGACGACATCCAGGCGCTCCAGACCGCCGTCGGCTTCGGCCTCATCGTGCGCAACATGCACCGGTGGGCGGCGCACCTCATGGTGCTGTCCGTCTTCCTGCACATGGCCCGCGTCTTCTACCACGGGGCCTACAAGCCGCCCCGGGAGTTCAACTGGGTGATCGGCGTCATGCTGCTGCAGCTCACCCTGCTGCTGTCGTTCACCGGCTACCTGCTGCCCTGGGACCAGCTGGCGCTCTGGGCGGTCACGGTCGGCACGAACATGATGGGCTTCACGCCCGTCTTCGGCTCACAGGTCAGATTCGTCCTGTTGGGCGGCGTCGAGATCGGCACCGACACCCTGTTGCGGTGGTACGTACTGCACGTCCTGATGCTTCCATTCGTCACCGTCATCTTCCTGGCGATCCACTTCTGGCGCGTCCGCAAGGACGGCGGCATCTCCGGACCGCTGTAGGGGGAGGGCACACGATGACCGAGATTCCCGAACACCTCCGCAAGCGGGCCGAGGAGGCCCGCGCCAAGGCCGCCGCCGCCAAGGGAGGCGGCGACGCCCCCGCCGCCGAGGGCACCTCCGGGGGCTCCGGCGAAAAAGTCCCAGCCGGGCTCCTCGACCGTGGCACCCCGGCCTCGACCCCGCCCGAGGGCGCAGCGGTCGTGCCGACCGGGCCGGCCCAGGGCTCCGGCCCCGACGGCCACAACCAGCGCCTGCTGACCGTCGTCAAGTCCGGCTCCATCCAGGACACCAAGTCCACGCCTGTCGACAAGGTCCACGTCTGGCCGCACCTGCTGGTCGCCGAGTTCCTGGCGGCGATCATCATCACCCTGTTCACCACGCTCTTCTCGATCTTCGTGAACGCCCCCCTGCTCGAGATGGCCGACTTCAACAAGACGCCGAACCCCTCGAAGGCCCCCTGGTACTTCCTCGGCCTCCAGGAACTGCTCACCATGTTCCATCCGATGGTGGCCGGAGTGACCATCCCCGGCATCGGCCTGTTCCTCCTGGTCATGGCGCCCTACATCGACAAGAACCCCTCCCGGAAACCCGAGGACCGCAAGTTCGCCGTGTGCCTCATGACCGTGCACCTCATGTTCTGGTCCGTGCTCGTCATGATCGGCTCGTTCTTCCGCGGCCCCGGCTTCAACTTCGTCTTCCCGTGGAACAGCGGCCTGTTCTTCGAGCTGTGATCGCCATGCCGAACCCCTTCGCCCCTTCCGCAACCGTCCGTCCCCTCGTGGGCAGCAGGAGCTGAACCGTGGCCGTCCTCGTTGCCGTCGTCGTGCTGGCCGTCCTGGCCGGCGCCGTCCTGCTCGGAGCCTCGCGTCGCCGCGACCGGGGTGCCGTCGGGCTGTCCCGCGAGGCCCTCAGGAGCGACCGCTCCAACCCGTTGCTCGTCGACGAACCGGTCACCACCGAGTCCGGCCGCGAGTTCGAGGCCTCGGCCCTCGCCGCCCGATCGGGCAGCGACGTGGCCGTCGTCGAGTCCGCACCGCCGGCGCCGTTCGTCGCCCCCGACGAGATCGCCCTCGGGGTCACCCGCCGACAGTTCTTCAACCGCAGCCTCGTCGGGATGATGGGCTTCGGCCTGTCGGGCTTCGGAGGCGCATGCCTGGCGTTCATGTGGCCCCAGGGCGTCAGCGGGTTCGGCTCCAAGATCAAGGTCGGCAACCTCATCGAGGTCCTGGCCGACATCGAGACCAACAAAGGCTTCCTCTACAAGCCCGAGGGTCGCATGTGGATCACCGCCTACCCGAACGGCGCCGTCGAGAAGGCCAGGGCCGCCTACTCGCCGATCGAGCTGGTGGGCATGACCGTCGGCGCCGACCAGGGATTCAACGCCGGCATCGTGGCGCTGTACCAGAAGTGCCCCCACCTCGGCTGCCGGGTCCCCAACTGCGTGTCGTCGCAGTGGTTCGAGTGCCCCTGCCACGGCTCGCAGTACAACCGGGTCGGCGAGAAGCGTGGCGGCCCCGCCCCCCGCGGCATGGACCGCTTCGCCGTCGCCGTCGAAGGTGGCGTGCTCATCGTCGATACCGGAACCATTGTCCAGGGCCCGCCCATCGGCACCAACACCACCGGCCAGGAGGCCGAGGGCCCACACTGCATTGGCGAGGCGGGCGGGCACTAGCCCCCCAGGGAGACCCGAGAACCAGATGTCTTCGACGATTCTCATAGCGAGCACCCAGCGCACGATCGGCTGGATCCTGACCATCATCGTGATGGTCGGATTCCTCGTGTACCTGCTGTTCAGCTTCCGGATCGGCAAGCGGGAACTCGGCTCCGAAGTCGAGCTCGCAGCCAACCGCAAGCCCTACTTCGACGACGACGGACTCGAGACCTTCCGCCTCGACCGGGCCCTCCTCTGGTCGCTGGTCACCCTCACCGCCGTCTCGATGATCCTGCCCCTGTACTGGCTCATGGAGCCCGCCCGACAGGAAAACGCCATCGTCGACTGGGTCAACCGCTTCGAAAAGCGTGGCGGCCGCAACTTCGAGGAGGCCTGCTCGTCCTGCCACGGCCCCGGCGGTGTCGGTGGTGTCGCCGCCTTCACGCTGGTCGATGCCGAAGGCGGCTTCGTCGCACAGGTCGATTGGAAGGCCCCCGCCCTCACGACGGTGCTGTCCCGCTTCGACGAGTCCGAGGTCCGACACATCCTCAACTACGGCCGGCCCGGTACGCCGATGCCCGCATGGGGACTCCCCGGTGGTGGCCCGATGACCACCCAGCAGGTGCACCAACTGGTCGTCTACCTGCGATCGATCCAACTCGACCAGGACGCAATCTTCGCCCAGATCGACAGCGGCATCGCCGCAGGTGCCCGGTCGATCGTGGTCGCAGCCGACTCCGAACTCACCGACCCCGCCGACATCGCCGCCGCCGTCGAGGCATGGGTGGCGCAGGCGTCCGACCCGGCCAGCAGCGACTACCTCCGGTACGGCGAGTTGATCTTCAACAACCCGGCGGCCCAGGGCGCCAACGCCTGCGCCCGCTGCCACACGCCCGGCTTCTCGTACGGTGCCGCCGACGAGGCCTCCACGGCAGAGCTCATCGAGACCTGGCCCAAGCTGGTCGAATCCGGGATCCTCACCGGCTGGCAGCCCGCCCAGGGCCATGTGGGTCCGAGCCTCGAGGGCGTCGCCAGCCACTTCCCGACGTTGAGCCGCCAGGTGGACTTCGTCTACACCGGTTCTGAGGTCGGCGTCGGGTTCGGCAACGCCCGCAGCGGCACCGGCATGATGCCCGGCTTCGGCGGACGGGTCGATGCCGATGTCATCGACTACGACACGGACGCCGACGCCGTCTACAGCCGCATCCTGACGTACGAACAGATCACCGCAGTCGTGGCCTACGAGAGGAGCCGGTGATGGGCATGATCACCACAATCGCCGGCATCGCCTGGGACCCGAACGTCAGCGGCCTGCTGGCCGTACTCACCGGCGTCGTGGTCTTGATGGGCTCGGTCTGGTACCTCGTGTCGACCAACTCCGGCGTCCGTGTCGGCACGCTGCTCGCATTCGCGGCGTTCTTCGGGTGGATGTTCATCATGAGCACCACCTGGTGGATGTACGGCAAGGGCTGGCAGGGCGACAGCCCCTCGTGGCAGACGATCGACATCAACGTGGGCGACCTCGGTGCCAGCGGCCTCATGAAGGCACGCGAGCTGCCGAACCCCGACGAGTTGAACACCGGCTACGAACTCGTGATCCTCTCGGGCAACGCCCGGGCGATGGCCGAGTTCGGCACGCTTCCCACCGCCGCCGACAACCCCGACGTCAGCGCCGACGCCCTTGCCGCCCTCCAGGCCGACCGCCAGCTCCGCAACGAGACCGTGACCCGCTCGGAGTTGGCCTCCGTGTCCCCCGACATCACCGAAGCCGCCGGTTGGCACGACCTCAACGGCTGGCGACTGCTGCCCACCACCGAGTCCGGCGACGCCCAGGCACGGGCCGTCGCCGACATCCTGTCGCATCCCGATCTCGGATTCGTCAGCACGGCCGACTTCAAGTTGCTCGACGCCTACTCCACCGGCGGCAAGCCCCGCCTCACGGAGAACCCGAACCGCATCGACCGCATCACGCACTGGATCGCCAACTCGGCCCGCATCACGCACCCGACCCGCTACACGGTCGTGCAACTCCAGCGGGTGCTCGACCAGCCGACGATCGCCGGCGAGGCGCCACCGCGTCCGGTCGTCGACGAGGCCGAACCCGTCGTGTCGATCATCATGGTCCGCGACCTCGGATCCGTCCGGCTACGGCCGGCACTCGTGATGATCGGCTCCCTGCTGATCTTCCTTGCCCTGTGTTACTGGCTGCACGTCCGAGACAAGGAGCACATGGCACGCCGCAGGGAGTTCGAGAACGCAAAGGCCTGAGCTGGTGACAACCGTGTCCGTCGTCGCGTCCTTCGTCAGCAAGGTGGGAGCCTGAGATGTTGAGCCAGTACCTGCCCATCGCCGCACTGCTCGTCCTCGCGGTGCTCTTCGCAGCGCTCAGCTTCGGGGCTTCCAGGCTGCTGGCGCCCCGGCGGCCCCACGACAGGAAACTCGCCCCCTACGAGTGCGGGATCATCCCGTCCCGGGAGACCCCCGAACGCTTCCCGGTGCGCTTCTTCCTCGTGGCGATGATCTTCATCGTGTTCGACATCGAGATCATCTTCTTCTATCCGTGGGCGGTGGCCCACCGGGGCATCGGACTCTTCGGGCTGGTCGCGGTGCTGATCTTCTCGTTCGCCGTCTTCGAGTCGTTCGTGTACCTCATCGGCAACGGAGCCCTCGAGTGGGGTCCGGTCGCCGAGGTCCGCCAGGCGGTGTCCCGCCGCTTCGGCAGCGACGTGGTCCGACCGGGCGTGCGCCAGGTCGGCCTCGAGGGACGCACGCCCGCCAGCCCGCCGGGCGAAAGCGCCTCCTGATGGCACGCGTACCGATCCTCGGCGACGTGTCGGGCGTCGTCGACGAGGGCCTCGAGGGACTCGACCACAACTTCGTCACCGCCCGCATCGAAGACCTCGTCAAGTGGTCCCGGGCACGCAGCTGTTGGCCGGCCACCTTCGGCCTGGCCTGCTGCGCCATCGAGATGATGGCCACCGGCGCCGCCCACTTCGACCTGGCCCGCTACGGCATGGAGGTCTTCCGGGCGTCGCCCCGACAGGCCGACCTCATGATCGTCGCCGGACGCGTCTCGCAGAAGATGGCCCCGGTGCTGCGCCAGATCTACGACCAGATGATGGAACCCAAGTGGGTCATCTCGATGGGCGTCTGCGCATCGAGCGGCGGCATGTTCAACAACTACGCCATCGTGCAGGGCGTCGACCAGATCGTGCCGGTCGACGTCTACGCCCCGGGTTGCCCGCCCGGACCCGAGACCCTGATGCACGCCATCCTCACCCTGCACGACCAGATCCTCACCGGTGAGCTCACCCGCCGTCGCGATCGGACCGGTGGCGGCGCCGGCATCGACCTCGCCCAGATGCCCCCTCGCGAACAGCCCGCCCCAGAGCCGACGGACGCACCGTGAGCGACACCGAGGCCACCGTCGAGGAGGCTGCGCCGGTTCCGGCATCGACCTCGTGTGGCCAATCCGTGCTGCACCCCGGCCGTGACGCCTACCTCGGCACCGTCGAATCACTGCGCAACGAGGGCTACTGCTCCGCCATCGACCTCACCGTCGTCGACTACCTGACCCATCCGGGTCGCACCGACCTTCCCGAGGGCATCGAGCCCGAGCGCTTCGAGGTCGTGGTCGGCCTGATCGACCATGCCCGCCGGACACGGATCCGGCTCCGTGTCCAGGTGCCGGCCGACGACCCGACCGTGCCGTCGCTGTTCGACCTCTTCCCCGGCACCGAGGCGATGGAACGCGAGGCCTTCGACCTGTTCGGCGTGTCCTTCGAGGGCCACCCCGACCACAGCCGGATCCTGCTCCCCGAGGACTGGGTGGGACATCCGCTCCGCAAGGACGAGGGGATCGGCGCCATTCCCGTCCAGTTCAAGGCCGCTTCGGAGCGGCGTTGACGACGCCAGTGGTGGACGAGGCGGTCGGCGCCATGGACATGGGCTCCGATGAGCGCGTCCGGCGACGGGATCGCAGCGCCGTGCTCCGGATGACCGAGGTCGAGGCAGCCGAGCTGGCCATCACCCCCCGCAACCCGATCACGGGCGAAGTGGCCGACGAGCGGATGATCCTCAACATGGGACCGGCGCACCCGTCGACCCACGGCGTGCTGCGGCTGCTGCTCGAGATGGAAGGCGAGACCGTCCTGCGCTCGAAGCCGATCATCGGCTACCTGCACACCGGCATGGAGAAGACCGGCGAGAACCTCACCTTCCTCCAGGGCCCCACCAACGTCACCCGCATGGACTACGCCTCGCCGCTGTTCTCCGAGCTGGTGTTCTCCCTGGCGACCGAGCAGCTGCTCGGCATCGAGGTACCGACCCGAGCCACCTGGATCCGGATGCTCATGTGCGAACTCAACCGGGTCTCCTCCCACCTGCTGTTCCAGGCCACCAACGGCATGGACCTCGGCGCCGTCTCGATGATGATCTACGGCTGGCGCGAACGGGAAGAGGTCCTGCGCTTTTTCGAGAAGGTCACCGGCCTGCGGATGAACCACAACTACATCCGTCCGGGAGGCGTCGCCGCCGACCTTCCCGACGGCTGGCAGGACGACATCCGCCACCTGCTCGAAATCATCCCGCCCCGCCTCGACGAGTACGAGATCCTGCTCAACAACCAGCCGATCTTCCGGGCCCGCCTCCAGGGGGTCGGCGTCCTCGAACCCGCCGAGGCCCTGGCCCTCTCGGTGACCGGCCCGATCCTGCGTGCGACCGGCTACGACTGGGACCTGCGACGCGACGAGCCGTACCTCGCCTACGACCAGGTCGACTTCGACGTCGTCGTGGGCACCTGTGGCGATTCCTTCGACCGGTACGCCGTTCGACTCGAGGAGATCCGACAGTCCCTGCACATCGTCGAACAGATCCTCGACCTCATGCCCGACGGCGACTACCGCACCCAGGACAAAAAGGTCACCCCGCCGCCGCGTGCCCGCATCGACGAGTCGATGGAAGCGCTGATCCACCACTTCAAGATCTTCACCGAGGGCTTCCACGTCCCCGAGGGAGAGGTCTACGCAGCCGTCGAATCGCCCCGCGGCGAACTGGGCTGCTACATCGTCTCCGACGGCGGACCCAAGCCGTACCGCATGCACATCCGCGGCCCGAGCTTCGCCAACCTCCAGACGCTGCCCCACCTCATGCACGGCCGGCTCATCGCCGACGCCGTCGCCGTCATCTCCTCGGTCGATCCGATCATGGGCGAGGTGGATCGCTGATGACGTTCTTCACCGAGGCCAACGCCCGAATCGCCGCAGAGGTCATCGCCCAGTACCCGAGGCCCAAGTCGGCCGTCATCCCACTGCTGCACCTGGCGCAGGAGCAGGAGGGCTGGGTCACCCGCGACGCCATGGTCGAGGTCGCCGAACTCACCGGCGTCACGCCCGCCGAGGTGCTGGGCACCGGTTCGTTCTACGAGATGTTCAAGTTCCATCCGGTGGGTCGCTACGTCGTCAACGTCTGCACCAACATCTCCTGCCTGCTGCTCGGCGGCGAGGAACTGCTGCACCACGCCGAGGAGTCGCTCGGGGTCCGGTCCGGAGGCACCACCGACGACGGGATGTTCACCGTCGAAGAGGTCGAGTGCGTGGCTGCCTGCACCGAGGCGCCGTGCTTCACCGTCAACTACCGCTACTTCCACCGGGCCGACGCCGACACCCTCGACGTCGTCGTCGCCGACCTGCGTGCCGGCCGCAGCCCGCTGGCACGCGGCGCCCAGGGGGACGACGGCAACCTGCCTTCGCACGGCACCCTCAGCCGCCTCCGCCAGCACATCCCGGACGATCGTCGTGCCGGCGTGACGCCCCCCGAACTGGTCACCGAGGCGCCGGTCTGGCTGCGGCCCTCTCCCGCCTTGGCGCCGTCGACGGCAGGTGTCGCCGATGCCTGAACCCACCACCGTGCACCCGGCCGGCATGGGCTACGTGCCCCACGCCGCAGGCTTCGTCGCCAACGACGGGCCGAAGCTGGTCACCAGCCGCTTCCCCTACGAGGACTCGTACACCCTCGAACGCGCCCTCGCCACCGGTGCCTACACCGGCCTACGGTCGGCCCTCGGCCTGGCCCCGGGTGAAGTGCATGCCGAGGTCCGTGAAGCCACCCTGCTCGGCCGCGGCGGCGCCGGCTTCCCGGCCGGCGTCAAGTGGGGCTTCTGCCCCGAGGGCGTCTGGCCCCGCTACCTCGTCGTCAACGGCGACGAGAGCGAACCGGGCACCTACAAGGACCGCCTCCTCATGGAACGCGACCCGCACCAGCTCATCGAGGGCTGCCTGATCGCCTGCTACGCCCTCGGCCTGTCGCAGTGCTTCCTCTACGTGCGCGGCGAGATGGCCCTCGCCCAGGAGCGGCTGGCCGCAGCCCTCAACGACGCCTACGCCGCCGGCTACGTCGGGCGCAACATCTGCGACACCGACTTCTCCGTCGACATCACCCTCCACTGGGGTGCGGGCGCCTACATCGTCGGCGAGGAGACAGCGCTCATCGAGAGCCTCGAAGGCAACCGGGGCATGCCCCGCCTCAAGCCGCCGTACTTCCCGGCGGCCATCGGCCTGTACGGCAAGCCCACGATCGTCAACAACGTCGAGACCCTCGCCAACCTGCCGTGGATCCTCGAGCACGGCGCAGCCGCCTACAAGGGCTACGGCTCCGAGGCATCGCCGGGCACCCGCCTGTTCGCCATCTCCGGTCACGTCGTGCGGCCGGGTATCTACGAGGTCGAACAGGGCGTCACGACATTCCGCGACGTCATCTACGGCGACAACTTCTGTCAGGGCATCCGGGGCGGCAACGACCTCAAGGCGTTCATCCCCGGGGGCGCCTCCGCCCCCTGGTTCTTCGAGGAGCAGCTCGACCTGCCCCTCGAGGCACGTGACGTCAGCGCCGCCGGCTCGATGCTCGGCTCCGGTGCGATCGTCGTCATGGACCACACGACCGACGTCGTCAAGGCCTGCCTACGGGTCGTGCAGTTCTTCGCCCGCGAGTCGTGCGGCACGTGCACACCC
>CAJXIS010000004.1 GCA_913054115.1 uncultured Acidimicrobiaceae bacterium
TGTAGCTCAGTTGGCTAGAGCACCTGCTTTGCAAGCAGGGGGTCGTGGGTTCGAGTCCCATCAGCTCCACCGAGTCCGTCGGCGGTCATTGGACGGGACGGATGCCGCCCGGATACGGACCAGAGGCGTCCAGTTGCTGGACCTCCAGCCCCAGGCGCTCGATGAGTTCGAGGCTCTCCTCGATGTGTCCGGTGTGGTCGGGTCCGCAGATGCAGAGTGCGACGAGTGCCTCGACCATGGCCTCCATCGACTCGATCTGGTCGAGCCGGAGGTACGAGCCGGCCATGGCGATGGCCCCCTCCGACAGCACGGCCGCACGCGGCTGCACGGAGTTCACCCGCACCCCCGTGCCCTCGAGCTGGATGGCGAGCGCGTCGGTCACGCGGTTCAACGCCGCCTTCGACGCCCCGTAGACACCGTGGAGCCTGGACGTCTCGGACACCTCGTAGGGCGCACCGTCCAGAAGGCGCGCGGTCGCACTCGACACGTTGACGATCCAACCCTCTCCCCGATCGACCATGGAGGGAGCGATCCGCTGGGCGAGGTCCAGAGGGGCCACCACATTGACCTCCATCGACAGCCGGACGCGCTTGAGGGGCATGTCGAGCATCGACCCGTCGATCATCGCCGCGGCGTTGTTCACGAGCACCCCGATCGGACCCAGGGCCCCGGTCGCCTCGTCCACGATGCGGGCACGGTCGTCGGGATCGGACAGGTCGGCGACGACGACGACCACGTCGGCACCGAGCACCCGGATGCGGTCGGCGGTCTCTTCGAGGCTCCCATCGAGGGTCGGGTGTCGATCCCGGGTCCTGGCGACGATCGCCACGTTGGCGCCCTCGGCCGCCAGTCGCCCGGCGGCGGCGGCGCCGATGCCCCGGCTCGCACCCGTCACGAGGGCCGTGCGGCCGCTGAATCGTCCGGTCATGGCGACGACCGTAGTGACTCGCCTTTCCATCCACCAAGAACGGTGCCTACCTTGTCGCCGTGTTCGACCTCTCCCGACGAACCGCCCTGGTCACCGGAGCCGGCCAGAACATCGGCACCGGCATCGCACGGACCCTCGCCGCCCGGGGCGCAACCGTGTACGTCAACGACGTCCTCGTCGACCGGGCCGAGGCGGTCGCAGAGTCGATCCGCGTCGACGGTGGCCACGCGGTCGCCGCACCGTTCGACGTCACGGACTCCGGGGCGGTCGGGACGGCCGTCGCCGGGATCGGCCCGGTGGACGTACTGGTCAACAACGCCGGCAACGGCGGTGACCGCAGCATGGTCCTGAAGCCGTTCCTCGACCTCACGCCCGACGACTGGCGGGCGGCCATCGACGTCAACCTGTACGGCGTCCTCAACTGCTGCCACGCAGTGCTCGCCGGCATGGTCGAGCGGGGATGGGGTCGGGTCATCACCATCTCGTCGCTCGCCGGCACGATGGGCACCCGACTCGGCGTGACGCCCTACTCGGCCGGCAAGGGTGGCGCACTCGCCTTCATGCGGTCGCTGGCCCTCGAGAACGCCCGCTCCGGAATCACCGCCAACTCGATCGCACTGGGCCTGATGGACACCGGCAGTGGAGAGACCACGGGCGAGATCGCCCGGTCGATCCCGGTCGGCCGTCGCGGAACGCCGGCCGACGTCGCCGCACTCTGCGCCTACCTGGCGGCCGACGAGTCGTCGTGGATCACTGCGCAGACCATCCACCTCGACGGAGGAGTGTCTCCCACCTGACCAACGGCCAACCGTCCCCCGCAGCCGGTTCGCCATCCCGATCGCCCATGGTTCACCATGGGGGCGACCCGACCGAAAGTGCCGCCATGCTCAGCTCGTTCGACGACTACTTCGTCCACCAGACACCACGACCGGTGGCGATCCCGGCCACGACCGACCGCAACGCCTACGACCGCTTCTGGTTCAACGGCTACACCGACGACGGCGGCCTCTACCTCGGCATCGGCTCCGCCCGCTACCCGAACCTCGGCATCTTGGACTGCGGCTTCACGGTCGTCCACGACGGCGTCCAGCACGCCTTCCACGCCTCACGCCGCATGCCCGACGACCCGTCCGACATGACGATCGGCCCGTTCCGCATCGAGATCCTCGAGCCCATGAAGCGCCTGCGGGTGGTGCTCGACGACAACGAGACCGGGATCGGCGCCGACCTGACCTGGACGCCCCGCACCGCGTCGTTCGCCGAGGACTTCCAGCTGCTCGACCGCAGCATGATCAACGGCCACATGGAGGCCACCCGGTTCAACCAGTTCGGCCGCTGGACCGGCGAGATCCGCCTCCCAGGCACCACCATCGCCATCGAACCCGACCGGGTGTGGGGGACCAAGGACCGGTCGTGGGGCATCCGCCCGGTCGGCGACCCGGCCCCTCCCGGCGCCCCCCGGGGGCACAAGGGCATCAAGTTCTTCTGGGCGCCACTGCACTGGGACGACCACATCACGCACATGGGCGTCTTCGAGGACGCCGACGGGCACCAGATGCACTGGGACGGGTTCATCCTCCCCGCCTACGACGACCCCGACGACATCCCCGGCATCGAAGACCCGGGCATCGAGCGCCTGCTGCGGGTGCAGCATGACCTGACGTTCCAGTCGGGCACCCGCCGCATCTCCGGCGGCCGGCTCACCCTCGACCGGGTCGGCCGCGACCCGCTGGTCATCGACCTCGAGCCGCTGGTGACCGCCCGCATGAAGGGCATGGGCTACGGCCACCCCACCTGGGGCCACGGCCACTGGAAGGGCGAGCTGGCCATGGGGGGCGAGTCGTGGCGGCTCGACGAGATCGACGAGATGTCGCCCGAGAACCTCCACGTACAGTCCGTGGTCCGGGCCACCTGCGGCGACCGCACCGGCATCGGCGTCCTCGAGCAGGTCGTGATCGGTCCCTATCCGAGGTACGGCTTCAACGAGTTCCTCGACCCGGCGAGGTAGGCCGACGCGAGGAGGAAAGCCAGCGCCCGAGACCTCTTGGTGTATTGTTGGTGTATGGCACGCACCAACATCGACATCGACGACGACGCCTGCGCAGTCGTCATGGCCCGCTACCGGCTGGCGACCAAGCGCGACGCCGTCAACCTGGCACTACGCACGCTCGCCACCGAACCCCTCGACCTCGACCGGGCACGCGGCATGCGCGGCTCGGGCTGGGACGGCGACCTCGACGACATGCGTGCCGGTCGGACCCCGTGATCCTGATCGACACCTCGGCCTGGATCGAGTTCCTCCGGGACACCGGCTCCCCGGCCTGCCGTGCGGTCGACGAACTGCTCGACGGGGACATCGCCGTCTGTGATCCCATCCGAATGGAGCTCCTCGCCGGCGCCCGGGACGAACTCCACCTCGACGACCTGCGCGGGCTCCTCGCCCGGGCAGAAATCGTCAACACCACACCGGCCGACTACGAGACCGCCGCATCCCTCTACCGGGCCTGTCGACGCCAGGGGGAGACCGTCCGGCGGCTGACCGACTGCCTCATCGCCGCAGCCGCCATCGCTGCCCGGACCCCGATCCTGCACGCCGACGCAGACTTCGACATCCTCGCCCGCCACACGCCGCTCGAGGTCGTCACACCCTGATTGCCGCCACAGGGGTCACCCGTCCAGGTGGCCGCGCAGGACGTTGACCGTGTTGGTGCCGATCTCGGCGACGGCGTAGCCGCCCTCCATGACGTACAGCGTCGGCAGCCCGAGGCGACCGATCCGACGACCCACCGAAGGGTAGTCGTCGGTCGCCAACCGGAAGAAGCTGATCGGATCGGCCTCGAACGTGTCGACGCCGAGCGAGACCACCAGCGCATCCGGGCCGAACGCCGAGATCCGGTCACAGGCCAGGTCGAGGGCGGCACCCCATTCGTCGAAACCGGTGCCCGGCCGCATCGGAAGGTTGAGCGTGCAGCCCTCGCCGGCCCCCGAACCGGTCTCGTCCCCCCAGCCGCTGAAGTACGGGAAGGCGTCCGCCGGATGGCCGTGCAGCGAGGCGAACAACACATCGGACCGCTCCCAGAAGATCGACTGCGTCCCGTTGCCGTGGTGGAAGTCGACGTCGAGCACCGCCACCCGGTCGGCCCCGTCCACGAGGCAGCCCTGGGCGGCGATGGCGGCGTTGTTGAGGAAGCAGTAGCCGCCGAACTGGTCGGCCGAGGCATGGTGGCCCGGCGGCCGGCACAGGGCGAACGCCGTCTCCTCGCCGTCCGACAGCAGCCGCTGGGCGGTCTGTGCGATGGCGGCGGCCGCCGCTGCGGCCTGCCAGGTGCCTGCGGTGATCGACGTCTCGGCGGCGAGGGCGTAGTAGCCGAGCCGGCCGTCGATGTCGTCGGGCACCCGGTCGTGGCGCAGGCCCCGCACCGGGAACATCGTCGGGATGGCATCGTTGGTGTGCCCCGCTGCGGTCCACTCGGCCCAGAAGGTGCGCAGGAACTCCACGTAGGCGCCGTCGTGCACCGCCCCGACACGCCCGAGGTCGACCGGGTCCGGGGCCAACCGGTCGTCCATCCCGACGGCGTCGAGGGCGGCGACGATGTGGTCCCAGCGCTCGGGGCACTCGAAGGGCCGAACCAGCTCGCCCAGGTAGAGCTCGCCGGCCGGGAAGTGGGCCGCGTGATCGCCGCTCAGGACCACCTTCATGCCGCCTCCCCCCCGCTTCCCTCGTCGAGCAGCAGGCGGAGGCAGTCGGAAACCCCGCCGGCGAGGTACGTGTCGGTGCCCGGCGGTATCACGCCCCGTTCCTCGAGCCGGTTGATGACCCGCACCACGATGGCGCAGTAGCGGGCGGCGGCGAAGGCCTCGTGCCACCAGGTGGCCCCGACCGGGCGGCCCAGCGCCTCCTCGTAGGCGGCCACGAGTTCGGCCCGTGGGGGCTCGCCGTCGAGCCTCGGGTTGCCGCAGGCCTCGTGGATCCAGCGGTCGAACATCAGGAACCAGCCCAGGTCGAACTCGGCCGGGGCGATCGTGGCCCCCTCGAAGTCGGTGAGGCACGTCGGCGTGGCCCCGTCCCAGAAGACGTTCCCCAGCCGGCAGTCACCCCAGCAGAGCGTGGGCTCGCCGCCTTCCGGGACCTCGGCGTCGAGGCGCCCCCAGGCCTCCTCGAGGACCGGATGGGAGCGTTCCCGCAGCTCCCGCACGGCGAAGTCCCGCCAGAGTCCGAGCTGGCGCCGGTGGTCGGGTTCGACGCCGTCGGGGACGAGGAACCCCAGGCCCGCCGCCAGCCAGTCGATCCGGTTCACGGCGGCGACGGTCCGGATGCCGACGAGGTTCATGTCCCGTCGGCGCTGCGGTGAGGACTCCATGTAGAACCCCTCGGCCACGTACGCCGGGTTCTCCCGCGGTACGTCGCCGGCGACGAAGCCCGTCACGAAGAACGGTGCGCCGAGGACGGCCGGATCGGGTTCGTAGCCCACCGCCGGTGCCACGGGCAGCGAACTGTGGCTCCTGACCGCCTCCATGACCCGCCACTGCAGTTCGACCTCGACGTCGATGCCGGGCGCCTGGGCCGGGTAGACGGCCGCCTCGGGGGGCTCGCGCCGGATCACGAAGCGCTCTGCCCGATCTGAACCACCGCTGGTGACGACCACCGGCAGGATCGTCGTCTCGCCGGAGTAGCCACCCTCAGGCGTGGCGACCTCGCCGATGCGGACAGACGAGGCCCCGTCGAGCCGTTCGACGAGCCATCCTTCGAGGGCTCCCAGGTCCAGGTCGGGACCGGTGTCCACTCAGTCCCCCAAAGCCACCTTCGACGGCCGGAAGAACACCAGCATCTGCAGGACGCCGCCGCCCACGCCGAGCAGCACGGCGATCCAGAAGCCGGTCCAGCCGTCGAGGTCGCCGGCGATCCCGAACGCCTCGTCGAGCGACCAGGCGCCCGGACCGAGCGTGGCCGAGACCAACGCCATGACGGCGAGGATGAACACGTACTCGTAGCCCTCCTTGATGATGAAGAAGCCATTGGACCGGTGGGTGGTCCAGAAGGCGACGACCATCACGCCGATGACCCCGGCCGCCGCCAGGGGGTTGAGGAGGCCGAGCGCCAGCAGCACCCCGGCACCCAACTCGGAACTCGCCGCCAGGATCGCATTGAGCCGACCGGGCCGCATCCCGATGCTGTCGAACCAGCGGCCGGTGCCGGGGATCCGTCCGCCCCCGAAGAACTTGTTCCACCCGTGGGCGGCGAGGGTGAGGCCGGTCACCGCCCGGAGGATCATCAACGCCAGGTCGATGTCGGTCGTGGACTCCATGGCAGGCCTTTCGGATGTTTCGGCACTCGTCGGCGGGGACCCTAGTGCCGTCCCGAATACGATCTCCCACTGTGCAGCTGTTCAAGGTCTTCGTGGCGATGGTCGTGGTCGTGGTCCTCTTCCGGGCCGGCCTGGGGCTGTTGCGCTCCCTCGCCACGCCGATCCCCGAGCCGCCGCCGCCCGGTGAACTCCGGAAGGTGAAGTTGCAGTACCGGTGCAGCCTCTGCGGCACCGAGGTGCGCATGACCGCTGCCACGCAGGAGGACCCGATCGCGCCCCGTCACTGCATGGACGACATGGAGCTCGTCATCGTCGAGGAGTGACGCGCCCCGCCGTCAGCCACTTATCCACAGGATGTGGATGAAACTGTGGGAAATGACACGCATGGGATTCCGGCGAAACTCCGGGAATCGCTGGCGAATCCGCAGGCCGCGGGGCGGCTAGTGGAGCTGCGTGGCGGTGACGATGCCGCCGAGGATGCAGCCGAGGCCCAGCATCAGGTAGACGTTCTTCATCCCGCCGGGCATCCAACCCACGTAGTTGAAGAAGATGATCACGATGCCGAGCAGCAGCAGACCGAACATCAGGGCGGCCACCCAAGTCGGCGAGGTCTTCGAGTCGGGGGAGATGGGGGCGCTGTAGCGCGAGCCGGACGGTCCACCCTTCGGGGTCACCCGGCCACCCTCGATGCGCTTCTTCGGAGGCGTCGACATGGCCACGAGGATAGAGGCATCGTGCCGGGACGGGTGTCCCCTGCGGAAACCGGCCGACCGGCGGAGTCCGACGCCCGTTACGGTACGGACCCGTGGCCGCCCGTGTCCTCGTCATCGACAACTACGACTCGTTCGTCTACAACCTCGTCCAGTACCTGGGTGAACTCGGTGCCGAGCCGATCGTCCGCCGGCACGATGCCGTCACCACCGACGAGGCCGCAGCGCTCGAGCCCGATGCCGTGCTCGTCAGCCCGGGCCCCGGACGACCCGAGGACGCCGGCGTCTCGACCTCGATCATCCGCTGGGCCGCCGGACACATCCCGGTACTCGGCGTCTGCCTCGGCCACCAGTGCATCGGCGCCGCCTGGGGCGGCAACGTGATCCGGGCACCGGAGGTCATGCACGGCAAGACCTCCCAGATCCACCACGAGGGCGCCGGGGTCTTCGCCGGGCTTCCCTCACCGTTCGAGGCGACCCGCTACCACTCCCTGCTGGTCGAGCGCTCGTCACTCCCCGAAGAACTCGAGGTGACCGCCTCCACCGACGACGGCCTCATCATGGGACTGCGACACCGGGACCTCGACGTCGAGGGCGTCCAGTTCCACCCCGAGTCGATCCTCACTGCCTCCGGCCACGACCTGTTGGCCAACTTCCTGGCCAGGGTGGCCTGACCCGCCCCTCGGCCGTCGACTAACCGCCCTCAGGCGGCACGGTCGTCTCGGGCACGGTCTCCACGGGCACGGTCGTCACCGGCACGGTCTCCACGGGCACGGTCGTCACCGGCACGGTCGTCACCGGCACGGTCGTCACCGGCACGGTCGTCTCGACGGGCACCTCGGCCTCACCCACCACGATCGTCACCGCCGTCCCGACCGCCACCTCCTCATCCGGCAGCGGACTCTGGGTGATGACCCGCCCGTCGTTGGGGCTGTTCACCGGCAACGCCGTGAACCGGACGTTGACCTCGAATCCGGCGCCCTCGAGGGCGATGGTGGCGGACTCCTGGGTGAGGCTCACGACCGGAGGAACCGGCACCGGAGCCGGACCGGACGAGACCACGATCGTGACCTCCTCGCCGGGCGCCAATTCAGTCCGCGAGAGCGGCTCGGTCCGCAGGACCAGGCCTTCGGCCACGTCTTCGCTGTACTCCTCGACCGTGGTCGCCCGCCAACCCAACTGGACGATGATGTTCATGGCATCGAGCACGGGCCGGTTGGCGAGATCGGGGAGTTGCTCGACGGGCGGCCCCGACGAAACGAAGATGACGATCCGGGCCGTCGGCTCCACGGGGCTTCCGGCCGGCGGGTTCTGTTCGATCACCTGGCCGGCAGGGATGACCGGGTCCTCGAGGTCGTAGACGTCGACGACGAGGCCCATGGACTCGAGGTCGCGCACGGCGTCGGCCTGTGCGTCGCCGACCACGTTGAGCAGCACCATGGGCCCGGTGCCCTGGCTCACCCAGAGCCGGACCGTGTCGGCCTGCTCGACCTTGACGCCCGCAGCGGGCTCCTGGTCGAAGACGGTGTTCTCCGGGAACTCGTTGTTGGCCTCGTAGTCCATCTGGACGCTGAGCTTGGACTCACGGAGCATCTCCCTGGCCTGGTCCATCGGCACGCCGATCAGCGACGGGACCTCGACACGGTTCTGGACGATGGAGGTGGTCGTCGGATTGTCGCTGCCGCCGAGCGTGTCGAGGAACTCGACGACGAGATAGCCCAGCGCGATCACCAGCGCCCCCAGGCCGACGAAGAACAGCAGCGTGCGGCGCCATCCGTCGTCCCGGCGGCTGCGGGATCCCCTGCCGTAGTCGACGGGCGGGGATCCGGCAGGCGACGCAGCCCGCGCACCGGCTCCGCTCGGGCTCGGTGGACGCAGGTCGTGGGCGCCCTCGCGGTAGCGGCGCAGGTCGCTGCGCAGGTCCTCGGCGGTCGGATAGCGGTTGACGGGGTTCTTGGCGAGCAGCTTGAGCGTGATCGCCTCGAGCGACTCGGCCACCGACGCCCCCGATGCCCGCAGCGGCGGCGGACCCTCCTGGACGTGCTGGTAGGCGACCGCCAGCGGGGAATCGCCCGTGAACGGCGGCCGGCCGAGGAGCATCTCGTAGAGGACGATTCCGAGGGAATAGAGATCGCTGCGGGGATCGACGGGTCGGCCCTGCGCCTGCTCGGGCGAGAAGTAGGTGGCGGTCCCCATCACAGTGCCGGCCTTGGTCAACTCGGTCTGGTTGCCGACCATCGCCGTGGCGATACCGAAGTCGGCGACCTTGACGTGCCCGTTCGCCGTCACGAGGACGTTGCCGGGCTTGACGTCGCGGTGGACGAGGCCGTTGCGGTGGGCGAAGCCGAGTGCGGCGGCGATGTCTGTGGCGATCTCCGCTGCACGGTCGGGATGCAGCGCACCCTGGGTGCGGAGGATCTCGGCGAGGCTTCGACCCTCGACGTACTCCATGACGATGAAGTACGTGCCCCCTTCCTCGCCCCAGTCGTAGACGCCCACGATGTTGGGGTGGTTGAGGTTCGCGGCAGCCTGCGCCTCGCGACGGAACCGCTCGACGAAGCTCGGGTCGTCGGCGAACTCGTTGAAGAGCACCTTGACGGCGACCGGACGATCGAGCAGCTGGTCGCGGGCCAGGTACACGTCGGCCATGCCGCCACGGGCGATCTGGCGATGGAGTTCGTAACGCCCGCTGAATATTGTCGGGCCCTGCGCGGACATGGGGACGGATTCTATCCCCGGGGTTGGGTCGCGCTCATCGCGGCCCTTCCCCTACGCACCGCGCGAATATTCACTGCCTCCTCCGGGCCAACCGGGCGAGCAGCGACAACAGCGGCTGTTCCAACGGGCCCAGCCAACGGCGGGCCGTCCGTGCCCCGCCTTCGGACAGCTGCTCGACCCGGACATCCGAGCACTGCCACGGCCCCTGGGCCGAAGGGGCCGCATCGACGTCGACCACGAACACGGTCACGTTGTCGTGTCCCCCGGCATCGACGGCCGCACGCACCATGGTCGCCGCCGCCAGCTTCGGATTGTCGTTGTCCGTCAGCAGGCCTGCGATCCGGTCGTCGTCGAGCTCGTTGAACAGACCGTCACTGCACAGCAGATAGCGGTCGCCGGTGTGGGCCGGCATCTCCCAGGTGTCGACGGACAGTGCCGATTCGATCCCGAGGGCCCGGGTCAGGATGTTGCGTTGGGGATGCCGGAGGGCTTCCTCCTCGGTCAGGTCGCCGGACCGGACCAGGTCGGCGACGAGGCTGTGGTCGTCGCTGACCTGGGTGAGTCGGCCGTCGCCGTAGCGGTACACCCGGCTGTCGCCCACGTTGGCGACGGCGAGGACGTCCCGGCCGTCGCTGCGGACCAGGGCCAGGGCACACAGCGTGGTCCCCATGCCGAAGAGGTCGACGTCGCCGGCCGCCCTCCCGAACACCGCCTGGTTGGCCCGATCGACCGCTCGGGCCAGCCCCACCCGGGTCCGTTCGTCGAACGAGCCGAGCACGCCGGCCACGGCCTCCGCCGAGGCGACCTCGCCGCCGCGGTGTCCCCCCATGCCGTCGGCGAGCACGAAGAGGTCGTCGCCCGTTCCGTAGTCGTCCTGGTTCGTGGCCCGCACGCGGCCCACCGCCGAGGCGGCACCGTGCGACAGGCGCACCCGCTGGTGGCGCCGGCTCACCGGGTGTCCTCTACGCGGCGGGCGGCGGTCACCACAGCTCCAGGATCGTGTCGCCCACCTGCAGGTGGTCGCCGGCGCCCAGGGCCACCGGCGCCTCGACACGTTCGCGGTTCACGTAGGTGCCGTTGGTCGAGCCCAGGTCCTCGACCACGAGGTGTCCGCCTGCTCGGAAGAGCCGGGCGTGGAGCGGCGAGACGTGCCCGTCGTCGACCGTGATCCCACATCCCGCGGCGCGGCCGAGCGTGAGCTCTTCGTCGACATCGACGGTCAGCCCTTCGAGGGACTCGGGGGAGATGACCATCAGGTGGCGGGGCGTGTCCCGGCGTCGACGCACCCGTTGTGATGACCGGGCGCGCACCAGCCAGGCGCTGGCGACCGCGGCGAGCGCGGCGAGCGCGGCGAGCAGGACGGCGAGTGGGAACAGGTCGGGCACGGCATCCACGATCGTATCGACGCTCCCCCGGACGATCGGGTCAAGGCCCGTGGGACGCGCCGTGGCCAGATGCCGTTACGCTTTCGGCCGCTACTCGCGCGAGTGGCGGAATTGGCAGACGCGCAGGATTCAGGTTCCTGTGTCCGCAAGGACGTGAGGGTTCAAGTCCCTCCTCGCGCACCGTTGGCCCGGGGGGTCCGTGGCTCAGACCTCGGGCCGGGGCTCGCAGCCGGCGATGGTGGCAAGGAGCCGCATCTCCTCGTCGCTCGCCGGGCGAACGGTCAGCCCGGTGGCACCGGTGGCCTCCCAGGTCGCCCACTTTGCACGGATCCGCTGTTCGTCGCCGACGAGCGCTCCGTCGTCGAGGTAGTCGTTAGGGACAGCGGCGGCCGCCTCCTCCCGCCGGCCTGCGGCGAACAGCTCGTGGATCCTGGCCGCCGCCTCTCCGAAGCCGCGTCGCACCATGGCGTCCCGGTGGAAGTTGTGGTCGTCCGTGCCATAGCCGCCGACGAGCATCGCCGTCTGCGGCTTGGCGGCATCGAGGACGGCCTGCACGTCGTCGGTGAGCGCCAAGCGCGCCGACGCCTGGATCTCGACGTCGCCGAGCGTGCGGCCCCCCGCTTCCAACCCGGCGGAAATGTCGTCGGCGTACAGGTGGGCGCTGCCCGGCGTGTAGCCGAGCGGTAGCCACCCGTCGGCGACCTCGAAGGCCAGGCGGACGTTGCGGGGACCGCCGGAGGCCACGAAGATCGGCAGGTCGGGGTTCATGTGCAGAATCGACTTCAGGGGGCGGCCGACGCCCAGGCCTTCGGGTCCGTCGTGGGGCAGCCGCAGGACCTCGCCGTCGAGCGCCACCGGCCCCTCCCGCCGGAACACCTGCCGGACCACGTCGATGTACTCACGCAGCGTCTGGTTGGGCCGACGCCAGGGCTGCCCGTACCAGCCCTCGACGATCTGCGGGCCCGACAGGCCGAGCCCGCAGACCACCCGGCCGGGGGCCATCGCCTCGAGCGTGCCGAACTGCATCGCCGCCGTGGTGGGCGGGCGGGCAGCCACCTGGGCGATCGCTGTGCCGAGCCGCAGGTGCCGGGTGTGTGCCGCCAGGAAGGCGAGTGGCGTGATGGCGTCGGCGCCGTAGATCTCGGCGGTCCACACCGAGTCGAAGCCGAGGCGCTCGGCCAGCCGGACCCGCTCCAGGGGGAGCTCGAACCGGGGCGACGCCCAGACGTCGAGGCCGAGGCCGAGCTTCACGGTCGTCCGCTCAGGCGTTGACGTCGACGACGACCCGGCCGCGGATCCGGCCGGCGAGGATCTCCTCGGACACGCCGATGACATCGTCGAGGCCGACGACGCGCGTCATGCCGGCGAGCAACCCCTGGTCGAGGTCGGCGGCGAGGCGCTCCCACGCCACGAGCCGTCGTGGCCGGGGGACGGTCACCGAGTGGACGCCCCGCAGCGTGACGCCACGGAGGATGAACGGCGCCACCGAGGTCGGCAGGTCCATGCCCTGGGCGAGGCCGCAGGCGGCGACACAGCCCTCGGGCTCGATGGCGGCGAGCACGTTGGCGAGCGTGTGGCTGCCGACGACATCGACCGCACCGGCCCACCGTCCCCGCACCAACGGCCGGGTCGAGGGCTCGGACAGTTCGTTGCGATCGACGATGGTCGACGCACCGAGCCCGGTCAGGTAGTCGGCCTCCTCGGGCCGCCCCGTCGAGGCATGGACCTCGTAGCCACGTGCTGCCAGCAGCGCGATCGCCGTGCTGCCCACGCCGCCGGCGGCCCCCGTGACCAGGACGGGTCCGCCGTCGGGGACCACGTCGTGCTCCTCGAGGGCGAGCACGCAGAGCATCGCCGTGTAGCCGGCGGTGCCGATCGCCATGGCCTGCTCGGTGGAGAAGGCCTCGGGCAGGGGCACCGTCCAGCCCCCCTGAACGCAGGCGCGCTGGGCGAAGCCACCCCAGGTCTCCTCCCCGATGCCCCAACCGTTGACCACCACCCGGTCCCCGACCGCGACGTCGGGGTGCTCGGAGGCGGTGACCGTACCGGCCAGGTCGATACCGGGGACCATGGGCCACGAACGCACGATCGGTGACGAGTTCGTGACCGCCAGGCCGTCCTTGAAGTTGACGGTCGAGTGGGCGACATCGACGAGCACGTCGCCCTCGGGAAGGGCGTCGTCGTCGAGTTCGGTGAGGCCGGCCGAGAAGCCGTCGTCGGACCGGTCGATCAGCAGAGCTCTGAACACGGGTTCTCCTCGGGTGGGTCGGGTTCGGGCCGGCGCCTACTGGCCGAACATGGCGAGCCACTGCTCCTCGGAGCGTGGCTGGAACACGAAGTTGTTCGTACGGGTGTGGCCCATCGTGGCCGACGGCTGCGGCGAGTACAGGTGGCCGGGATACAGGACGGCGGTGTCCGGCACCTTGGCCAACTTCTGGGTGATGCTCTGGTACAGCGCCGCCGGGTCGCCACCCGGCAGGTCGGTGCGGCCGCAGCCCTCGAGGAACAGCGTGTCGCCGGCGACCAGCCGGTCGTCGACCAGGAAGCACTGGCTGCCCGGCGTGTGCCCGGGGGTGTGGATCAACTCGATGTCGATCTCGCCGACCCGGACGACGTCGCCGCTGGCGTGTTCGACGACATCACCCCCGCCGAGGCCGGTCACCTTTCGGATGAACTCGGCCTCCTCGCGTTGGGCGTGCACGGGCACGGACACCTCGTCGAGCAGCTCCTTCACCCCGATGATGTCGAACCCCATCATCGAGCCGCCCACGTGGTCCGGGTGGTAGTGGGTGGCGAGCACCCCGGTGCACCGCATGCCGTCCGACTCGAGGACCTGCAGCAGGGCAGCGACGTCGTAGGCGGGATCGACGATGACGGCCTCACCGGTGTGGCGGTCGCCGATCAGGTACACGAAGTTGACCATCTGCTGTGCCATCCGGTCGGCGCTGCCGAAGTCGCGGCCGGACAGCAGCTGGCGGAAGTAGAGCCGGTCGTCGGGCATGGTCGACTCCTCGGACGGCTGGGGGCTCATGGGCGCATCGTAGGGAGCGGCTCAGGCCGGTTCGCCGTCGGGCGGCGGCACGAGCGGCTCGATCCCCCGCCGACGCCATGCCTCCTCGGCCCGCGAGACGACCTCCCGCAGCGGCAGGCCCAGTCGCCGTGCGGCCCTGGCGGCGTCGTCGTGCTCGACCTTGGCCCTGCCGGCAGTGACCTTCATGCCGATGGGCTCGCCACCGACCTCGACCTCGTCCATGGACCGGGCAGCCGGCCAACGCTCGAGGGTGTGGCCCCGGACCCCGAGCGACCCCGTCTCGGAGGTGAGGACGGCCGCCACCTCGCCGACCCGGCTCGGATCGCAGAGCGTGCTGACCACGTGTGCGGGACGGCCCTTCTTCATCACGATCGGAGTGACCCAGGCATCGTGGGCGCCGGCTGCGAGGCACTCGGCGACGGCGTGGGCGAGGGTCTCTCCCGTGGCATCGTCGACGTTGACCTCGAGCAGTGTCACCGGCTGGCCCGGTTCGGTGGCCACCCTCGCCTCGCCGACCACGACCTGCGTCACGTTGGGCCGGCCGTCGAGGTCGCGGCTGCCTGCCCCGAAGCCGCTGGCCCCGATCAGCATCGCCGGCATCGGCCCCCAGCTGGTCGCGGTGGCGGCCAGCAAAGCCGCACCGGTGGGTGTCGTGAGCTCGAACGGCACATCCGTGCCGTGGGTGGGCGCCCCGGCGAGCAGCGCCACGGTGGCGGGTGCAGGCACCGGGATGAGGCCGTGGGCCGAGCGGACCATGCCCGTCCCGGTTGCGACGCTGCTGGCGTGCACCTCGTCGATGCCGAGCACCTCGAGGGCGGCGCAGGTGCCGACGACGTCGACAATGCTGTCGATGGCCCCGACCTCGTGGAAGTGGACCTGCGACGGGGGCCGGTTGTGGAGCCGTCCCTCGACCTCGGCGAGTGCATTGAACGCTGCGAGCGCCCGACGAGTCACGCGTTCGGGAAGGTCGGCCTCTTCGATCATGGCCGTGATGTTGCCCGCCGTGCGGTGGACGGTGGTCTCCTCGGCGTGGACCCGTGCCCTGGTGGCGGCGATGCCGCAGCGCAGCACCGGTTCGAACTCGAGCTCCCAGCCGCCGACCGGGAGCCGCTCGACCAGCTCGACGACCTGGTCGCCGTCGGCACCGGCATCGACGAGGGCGCCCAGCGCCATGTCGCCGGCGATCCCCGAGAAGCAGTGGAACCAGGCGAGGCGGATCACCTGCGCGCACCCAGTTGCCGCAGCACGGCGCAGGCGGCACCGAAGCCGTTGTCGATGCCCACCACGGTCAGGCCCGAGGCACACGACGCCAGCATGCCCAGCAGGGCCGTGACGCCCTCCAGCGAGGCGCCATAGCCGACGCTCGTCGGCACGGCTGTCACCGGCGCCCCGGTGAGGCCACCGACGACGCTGGCGAGCGCACCCTCCATCCCGGCCACGACCACGACGGCGTCGGCCGCCTGCAACGTCTCGACCTCGGCGAGGAGGCGGTGGATGCCGGCGACGCCGACATCGGTGATGCGCACCGGTTCGAACCCGTGGGCCCACAGCACCGCTGCGCACTCGTCGGCGACCGGCAGGTCGGCGGTCCCTGCCGTGACCACGGCGACCTGCTCGGGCCGGTCGTCGGCACGCCTCCAGATCGCCGTGGATCCCCGCACGGTCCCTGCGGCATCGACGGCGAGGGCCGCTGTGACCTGCTCCTTGTCGGCCCGGGTGAGCACCACGGGGCCGGATCCCCCGGCCAGCAGTTCGGCGACGATCAGCGCCACGTCCTCCGGGGTCTTCCCGGGCCCATAGACCGCTTCGGGCATCCCCTGCCTGATGGCCCGGTGGTGGTCGACCCGGGCATTGCCGACATCTGCGAACGGGAGGGCCCGGAGCAGACGCACCGCCTCGTCGGGTTCGACCTCGCCGCAGGCGATGCCGTCGATCAAACTGCGCAGGGCCTCGGCGTCCATGTCACTATCCTCACCCGTCGTGGCCGTAGACACACCCTCGAGTCCTGCGATGCTCGCGTACCTGGGTCCCGCTGGGACCTTCACCGAGCAGGCGCTGTTCACCCAACCCGACCTCGCCGCCCTCGACCACTTCCTGGCGCCGTCGATCTTCGACGTCCTGCGTCGCGTCTCGGCCGGCGAGGCGACCCTGGGCTTCGCCGCCATCGAGAACTCGATCGAGGGCAGCGTCAACATCACCCAGGACACCCTCACCTTCGATGCCGACCTGCTGATCCAGCGTGAGGTCGTCATCTCGGTCCAGTTGAACCTGCTGGTGTCGAGCGGGACGTCGCTGTCCGACGTGCAGCGGGTCGTGTCGTTCCCCCATGCCGTCGCCCAGTGCCGGGGCTGGCTGCGCGAACACCTCCCCGAGGCGGCCGTCGATGCGTCGAACTCCACGGCCGATGCCGCACGCCGCGTCGCCGAGGAGAACGACGGGCACACGGCGGCGATCGCACCGGGGCGGGCCGCCGAGGTGTACGGCCTCGAGATCCTGGCCCAGGACATCGAGGACCATCCCGAGAACCAGACCCGGTTCGTCCTGGTGGCAGCCGACGGCATCCCTGCCCCGACCGGCCACGACAAGACCTCGGTGGTGGTCTTCCAGCGGGCCGACCGGCCCGGCAGCCTCCTCGGGATCCTCCAGGAGTTCGCAGCCCGTTCGATCAACCTGACCCGACTCGAATCGCGCCCCACCAGGCAGGGCCTCGGCGACTACTGCTTCCTGATGGACCTCGAGGGCCACGTCGCCAACGAACTGGTCGCCGACTGCCTGCGCAACCTGCACATGAAGCACGGCCGGGTGAAGTTCCTGGGCTCGTACCCGGCGGCCGGCAGCAACGGCGACGAGGTGCGCAGCGAGGCCTCCGCCGCCTCGCAGGCCGCCGACGCCTGGTTGGCCGACCTGCGCGGCCGCATCGGGTGACCGGCCGCCGGCTCAGCGGGCCGGCTCAGCTGAACACGTAGATGGGGCTCGACCAGGCCACGTGCCCGTCTTCCTGGACGATCCGGACGTAGAAGGCGTTGTCCCGGGCGCCAGGACCTCCGGTATCGAGTATCGGCAGGCGCCGCTCCAGCCGGACCGTCCGATGGGGGTTCCGGTCCGGGAGCCGGAACACCGAGAGTCGACGACCCAGGCCGCCGGCCTCGTACCGGCGGTCCTCGTAGCCGATCTCCGCGACGGGGATCTCGGCGGTCACCAGGTCGGTGTCGATGCGCAGTGTGCCTCCCGTCGGGTCGGCCAGCAGCGCTTCGAAGCCCCCATGGCCTCCGGTGGTAAGAGCGGTCCACCGCAGGGTGCCGGGGCCCTCATGGTCGAAGCGCTTGTCCAGGTTGTAGCGGTTGACCGGAACGGCCGACTCGAAGGCGTTGCCGTCGAGGGTCGCCGTGCCGTCCCAGATGGTCTCGCGACCACGACCGCGGTACTCCGAGCCCTCCCAGACGACGCGGATCCGCCGACCCAGCTGGTCCTCCCGGTAGGGGCGGAAGGTCTCGAGGGTGTCGAGCCCGTTCCGGATGTCGATGCGCTCGATCGGTGCGGTGCCGAGCACGTCGACCGTCAGGGTGATGGCGTCGTCGTCCGAGCGCACGATGTCGCCCATCATCGCCTCGTCCACCGGGCGGCTCCCGGCGGACCCCAGCAGCGGGTCGGACTCGAAGATCTCGGCGTCGCCGTCGAAGCGGGCCGTGACGTCGAGGACCATCCGGCAGCCGGTGGTGCCGTAGTGGTGGCGTCGCCGGAGGGCGTCGGCGAGCCCCTGTCGGGTCAGTTCCGTTGCCAGCATGCAGGTGAGCCCGCCGAACGAGCCGAAGCTGGTGGCACCCGGGTGGCTGGCGCCGGGCCGCCCCTTGTGGCCGTCCGAGTTGGCCAGGACCCCGACCCGGTGGCCGCCCCGGAAGGCATCCTCGAGCAGCCATTCGAAGCTGCCCCATGCGGAGTGCACCTCGACCCCGGTCTCGAGTCGCACATCGTGGGCATAGTCGATGTCGG
>CAJXIS010000005.1 GCA_913054115.1 uncultured Acidimicrobiaceae bacterium
CCGCACGCATGTGGGAGTCGGCGACGGACGGGCTCGACCCCGGGCCACATGGCGTCGAGCGGCTCCTGGCGTCGTCGGCCTCGGTCGTGGTCGGGCCTGCGGGTCGGACCAGCCCCGGGCGGGCATCGACCCGGGCGGATGGCCCGGTCGTCCCCGAGCTGTTCGCCGGCTCGGTGTGAGCGCTCCGCTGCCCGTCGAGCTGCTCGACTGGGGGCGCCCCCGGTTGCGGGACCTTCCGTGGCGGCGTACCCGCGAGCCGTGGCCGGTGCTCGTCGCCGAGGTGATGCTCCAGCAGACGCAGGTCGACCGGGTGGTTCCCCGCTGGGAGAGGTTCCTCGACCGCTTTCCCGATCCGGTCGCCTGTGCCGGGGCACCGGTTGGCGACGTGCTCCGCGAGTGGTCGGGCCTCGGCTACAACCGCCGGGCGGTCAACCTCCACCGCTGTGCGACCCGGGTGGTCGCGCTGCACGGAGGCCTCGTCCCAGCCGACCTCGACGCCCTGCTGGCGCTGCCTGGGGTCGGCCCCTACACCGCCCGTGCGGTGCTGGCATTCGCCTTCGAGCAGGATGCGGCCGTCGTCGACACGAACGTGGCCAGGGTGCTGGCACGCCGTGCAGGACATCGACTCACGGCCGGCGAGGCACAGGCACTGGCCGACGGGGCCGTGCCTCCCGGACAGGCATGGGCATGGAACCAGGTGCTGCTCGACCTGGGGGCGGTCGTCTGCCGGGCGCGGGAGCCCCGATGCGGCGAGTGTCCGGTGGCCGACGGCTGTGCCTGGCGTGGGGTGGGCCCGGATCCGGCCCGTGGTTCGGCCGGTGTGGGGGGCCCGCAGTCGCGTTTCGAGGGCTCCGATCGCCAGGGCAGGGGACGGCTCGTCTCGGCGCTTTCCGACGGCCCGGTCCCGGCCGACCGGCTCGCCGAGGTCATGGGATGGCCCGACGACCCCGAACGGGCCGGACGCGTCGCAGCCGGCGTCCGGGCGGATGGACTTGCGGTCAGCTGCGGCTCGGGCTACCGCCTGCCCTGAATCCGGGGCCGGTCAGGATCCGGTGAGTGCGGCGAGGAGTGCCTCGATGGCGTCATCGGCCAGGGTCGCCATCTCGTCGTCGGTGCGGTCCTGAATGGGGTGCGCCACGAACACGCCGGCGACATCCAGCCCGAGGCCCTCGGCCTGGATGGCTGCCGCATCGGTGAATGTGTCCGAGGCCACGAAGACCCCCGGCACGCCCCTTCGTTCGAGATCGTCGATGTCGTGCACACTGCACGTCGTGCAGGATCCTCAATCGGCGAGGGCCTCGATGACGGCGTCGCACTGGATGGCGATCTCGTGGCGCAGGTCGACGGGCGCTGGCTTGGTGAAGGTGGGCTTGGCGTACCGGGCGACCTTCGCCCCGAGCGCCGTGAGCCGTTCCTCGACCCGGTCGAGGAAGACATCGCCCCGCGGCTTGGAGATGTCGAGTAGGCCGACGGTGAGGCCGGCGAGCGACTCGGGTCGTGCGGTGCGTTCCCTCTTCGCCGGCCGCTGTTCGGCGGTCGGGTCGAGGACGGTGGTGCGGGTGCTCTGGTGGTTGCTCATGGGGTGATCTCCCTCGTGACGGGGTCGGAACCGGCGGGGCCGTTCAGCCAGCCTCCGATGATGGCCGAGAACAGGCCGGCGGATCCGCCGGCATGGACGACGAGCAGTCCACCGGGACGGAACTTGGGCAGCCGGTGGCCGGCCAGTCCGGGAGGAAGACCATCTTCGATGCCGTCGGCGCCGACGATGATCTCGTCGGTGTCGAACATCAGGTGCTCGTCGAGTTCGGCCAGGAAGCGGGTGCGGTCCCAGCCGGCGTCCCGGTAGCGGGCCATGTGCTCGGGCGAGATGACCAGCATCGCGTCCATTCCCGTCACGACGCGTGGCGAGATGGTGGTGCGGAGGCTGGCGGCCAGCGACCGCGTGAGCGACTCGGGGCTGCGGCTCAACTGGTCGATGACCAGGCTGGGCCCCTCGCCGCAGAACGCCGTGACCGTGCTCTGGGTCCGGTCGAATCCCCGCTCCTCGGACAGCGAGTTCCAAGGCGAGGCGTCTTCGTCCTCGGCGAAGCAGAAGCCCTGTTTGCCGACGTGGCCGAGCGTGGCCCGGTCGATGCCGCCGGGGGCGCCGCCGCCGATGTTCCGGATCACGAGCTGGACGGCCCGACCGATGGTGGCGTTGGCCCGGTTGCCGTGGCCGAGGACGTTGATCCCCGAGTTCATGCCGATGGATGCGGCGATGGGCCCGTTGACCACCAGGACCGGACCGACCGACATCGTGGTGGCGAGCACGCCGTGCATGTTGAACTCGTCGCTGCAGATCGCCTCGACCGCTGTCAGGACGACCGGCAGGTACTCGGGTCGGCAACCGGCCATCACGGCGTTGACGGCCACCTTCTCGACCGTGCATTCGACGAGGTTCGGTGGGATCAGCGCCACCACCTCGTCGGCGGACCGCGTGGTGCCCTCGAGCATCCGGACCACGCGCCCCTCGGTGGGCGGGACGACCGGCAGGCCGTCGGTCCAGCCGCGGTCGAACAGTGCCTCGTGATCGTCCTCGAGTTCTGCCAGCTCGACGCGACGCGAGGCGAGACCCGTGCCACCGAACCGGGCAAGGAGTTCGTCGACCCGCCCGGGGTCGACCGTGAGGGATCCTCAGCCGGGCTTGAAGACCGGCAGGCCGTCGCCGAGGCCGGTGATGCCGGTGAGGTCCTCCCACAGGTCGCGGTCCCACCCGACCGTGCGGGCGACCTCGACGCCGTCGACCCGGCGCACGAGCGTCGGGACGGCATCGAGGTCGATCTGCCAACTGGCGGCGAGGTCGGTGTCGTCGATCACCCAGTCGGCTTCGGTGGGGAAGGACGGGTCGTCCTGGGTGTAGACGACCAACCCCGCCACGTCGGCGAGGTGTTCGAGGACGGGGGCGACCAGTTGGCAGGCGGGGCAGGCCTCCTTGACCACGGCCACGAGCCCGTCGGGAAGCGCGGGAAGCGAGGGGAGCGAAGGGGTCGAAGAGCGTGCAACTGTCATTGCCGTGAGTCTCGCGCGCGGTCAGCGGCCGCTCGGAGCCGGGCGGTGACGCAGAGCGAACAGGGTGAGATGGGTCACAACCCCGACACAGCGTCGTCGCGCGTCATTACCCTCTCCGGCGATGGACGCCGCGCTCGACGTCACCTTCTATGGGGTCAGGGGATCGACCCCCTGTCCGTGCGACGCGAACGCGCGCTACGGCGGCAACACCTCGTGCGTGGTCGTCGATGTGCCGGGCGGCGATCCGATCCTGTTCGACCTGGGGACCGGCCTGCGCTTCTACGGCGTGGACGAGCCGTGTGCGCAGGCCCCCTTCCGGGGCACGGCCCTGGTGAGCCACCTTCATTGGGACCACATCCAGGGATTGCCGTTCTTTGCGCCGATCAACTGCCCGGACGCCCGACTCGACGTGTACGGCCCCCGCAACGGCCGCACGCTCGAGGCCTGCTTCGACGAGTTCATGGCGCCGCCGTACTTCCCGATCGGCTACCGGGACCTGGCCGGCACGATCGATTTCCACGACGTGCTCGACGGGAGCTTCGACGTCGGCCCGGCGACGGTCACGGTCGCCGCCGTCCCGCACGTCGGTGTCACCAACGGCTACCGGATCGAGTGGAACGGTGTCAGCGTCGCCTACGTGAGCGACCACCAGGAGCCCGTCGGAGCTCCGACACACGTCGACGAGGCGGTGCTGGCGCTGATCGACGGCGTCGACCTGTTGATCCACGACGCCCAGTTCACCCCCGACGAGTTCGCAGAGCGACCGGACTGGGGCCACTGCACGGTCGACTACGCCGTCGAGGTCGCCCACCAGGCTGGTGTCGGCGAGTTGGTGCTGTTCCACCATGATCCGGCCCACTGCGACGCCACGGTCGATGGCCTGCTCGAGGATGCGCAGGCAGCGGCCGAGGGCCGCGACATCGGAGGGGTATCGGCTGCGGCCGAGGGTCGGACGATCTCGTTGAGGCCCCGTCGACTGTCCGTCTGACGCTCGGACGCGTCCTGCCGGGTGCCCCCGGCTACCCTCCGCCGGACGATGACGTGCCGGGACCGGTGTACGGAGAGTGGACATGGCTGACCAGATCGACGGCGACCTCTACCGGAAGGTCCTCGGCCGGTATCCGACGGGGGTGACCCTCGTGACGGGTTGTCCCGACGGCGAACCAGCGGCGATCGTCATCGGCTCGTTCGTGTCGGTGTCGATGGACCCGCCGCTGGTCGGCTTCCTGGTGGGGAAGAGTTCGTCCACGTGGCCCCTCATCGAGGGCACCGGCTCCTTCTGCGTGAACGTCTTCTCCGATCTGCAGACCGACCTCTGTGACGCCTTCTTCAGCAAGGACGGCGACCCCTGGGAGGGCAGTGGCTGGCAGCCGGCACCGTCCGGAGCGCCGCTCATCCCCGCCTGCCTCGCCTCGATCGACTGCTCGGTCCACGCAGTGGTCGATACCGGCGACCACGTGTTCGTCATGGGTCTGGTCGAGCACCTCAGCCATGTCGACGAGGGTTCGCCGCTGGTGTTCCTGGGCGGCAGGTACGGATCGTTCAGGGGGCACGCCTGATGGCCGTGTATGCGCTGGGCGGCAGGGAGCCTCGCATCGATCCGACCGCCTACGTCCATCCCGATGCGGTGGTCATCGGCAACGTCGAGATCGGTCCCGGGTCGAGCGTGTGGCCGCACGCCGTCATCCGGGCAGACGACAACCTGATCTCGATCGGTGCGCGCACCTCCGTGCAGGACAATGCCGTGCTCCACTGCACCAGCGACCTGCCGACGATCGTGGGGGACGATGTCACCCTGGGGCACCTGTGCCATCTCGAGGGCTGCACCATCGAGGACCAGGGCCTCGTGGGCGTGGGGGCGGTGGTGCTCCACGAGGCCGTGGTCGGAATGGGTTCGATCGTCGGGGCGAACGCCGTGGTCCGCAACGGACAGGTCGTGCCGGCCTTTTCGATGGCGCTCGGCGTGCCGGCCTTGATCCGTGAGGGGGTCGTCCCCGAGGGGACCAACCTCGTCAACGCCCAGATCTACGTCGAGCGGGCCCGCCAGTTCCGGGAGGGCCTGCGCCGGATCGACTGACGATCTTCTGGCCTGGCAACGCACGTGTCCAACCACACCTATCGATCGGGCGGGCTGACCCTCGCCGCGCACCTGGAGCGCCCGGCCGGGAGTGGCCGCGACCTGCCGGGGGTCGTGATCTGCCACGGCTTCCCCACCGGAGAGGGGGGAGGCGCCAACTCTCCCGCCACCTTCCCCGAACTGGCGGAACGGATCGCACGCGAGATGGGCTGGGTGGTGATCGTGCCGTCCCCCCGGGGAATGCCGGGGTCCGAGGGCCACTTCAGCCTCGACGGCTGGCTCGAGGACGTCATCGCCGCTGCCGACCACCTGTTCTCCGAGCAACGGGCCGACTCCGTCTGGACGGTCGGTTTCGGCACCGGCGGGGCGCTGGCGGTGTGCGCAGCGGCTGCTGACGAGCGCATCGGTGGTGCGGCCACGTTCGCCGGTCCTGCCGACTTCTCCGACTGGGCCGCCAACCCGCGCCGCCTGCTCCTCCATGCCCGTGAGGCGGGGGTGATCGGGACTGATGCCCAACCGACGGATTTCGAGAGGTGGTCGTCGGGACTCGCCGGGGTCTCGGCCGAACATGCCGCCGATGCGCTGGCTCCCCGGCCGCTGCTCGTCGTGCACGGGACCGACGATGACATCGTGCCGCCGCTCGACGCCAGGGCGATCGCCGCCGCCCATGGGGCCGGTGACCTGCGTTTCATCAACCGGGCCGGCCATCACCTGCGCCACGATCCGCGTGCGATCGCCATCCTGTTGGGCTGGCTGGACCGCCAGCGCCGTCTGGCGAAGGTCGACTGACGGAAGCAGATTTCCCGGCTTTTCCGGGTCGGCTCTCGGTTCGTTCATTATCGGCTCCGGAATTGTTACTATGGTCGTAGGAGAAATCCCCCGGACGGCAACCCGTCGCCCGGTACGCACAAGTTCCCCACTGTCGAAGATCTTCGAACTGGAGGTATCTCGGATCGTGTCTGCAACTGACCTGGGTCTCGACCTCGGCCGCTACAAGCTCGGCTGGAGCGACGAGGAGGATTACGTCTTCAAGCCCAAGAAGGGCATCGACGAGCGCATCATCGAGGAGATCTCCTGGATGAAGGGCGAACCGGACTGGATGCGCGACTTCCGGCTCAAGTCGTACGACCGCTTCTGCCGTCGCCCGATGCCCACCTGGGGCGGCGACATGTCGGGGATCAACTTCGACAACATCTACTATTACATCAAGCCCACCGAGTCGCTCGTCGACGACTGGGACCTGGTTCCCGAATCGATCAAGAACACCTACGAGAAGCTCGGCATCCCCGAGGCCGAGCGCAAGTACCTGGCCGGCGTCACCGCCCAGTACGAGTCCGAGGTCGTCTACCACCGCAACCGGGCGGACCTCGAGGAGCAGGGGATCATCTTCTGCGACATGGACACCGCCCTGCGCGAGTACCCCGAGGTCGTCAGGCAGTACTTCGGCCGGATCATCCCGCCCAACGACAACAAGTTCTCGGCGCTGAACTCGGCTGTCTGGAGCGGTGGTTCGTTCATCTACGTGCCGCCCGGCGTCAAGGTCGAGATGCCGTTGCAGGCCTACTTCCGGATCAACGCCGAGAACATGGGCCAGTTCGAGCGCACCCTGATCATCGCCGACGAGGGTTCCGAGGTGCACTACATCGAGGGCTGTTCGGCGCCCGTCTACAGCACCGACTCGCTGCACTCGGCCGTGGTCGAGATCGTGGTCAAGCCGTCGGCCCGGGTGACCTACACCACCATCCAGAACTGGTCCAACAACGTCTACAACCTGGTCACCAAGCGGGCGTACGTCGAGGCCGAGGGCCACATGGAGTGGATCGACGGCAACATCGGCTCACGCCTCACCATGAAGTATCCGGCCGTGGTGCTCGCCGGCCCGAAGGCCTCGGGCGAGGTGCTGTCGGTGGCCTACGCAGGTGCGGGCCAGCACCAGGATGCCGGTGCCAAGATGACCCACCTGGCTCCTGAGACCACGTCCAAGATCGTCTCCAAGTCGATCTCGAAGGACGGCGGCCGCACCAGTTACCGGGGACTCGTCCGGATCGAGGACGATGCCTACGGCTGCAAGAGCCACGTGCAGTGCGATGCCCTGATCCTCGACGACGAGAGCATCTCCGACACCTATCCGTACATGGAGGTCGGCTCGGCCGACGCCGTGGTCGGCCACGAGGCCACCGTCTCGAAGGTCGCCGACGACCAGCTCTTCTACCTGATGAGCCGCGGGCTCACCGAGGAGCAGGCCATGTCGATGGTCGTCAACGGCTTCATCGAGCCGATCACCCGCACCCTGCCGATGGAGTACGCCGTCGAGTGGAGCCGCCTCATCGAGTTGCAGATGGAGGGGTCGGTCGGCTGAGGCACAGTCCCTCGAACCGCTGAACCCGAACCTCGGCTAGGAACCTCTCATGCCGATGCGCCAGGACTGCAAGTACTTCGAGAGTCGCTCGTATCCGAACGGGGACACCGTCCGGAAGTGCGACCTCGACCTGGCCCCCGAGGCGCCATGGCGCTGCCCCGACGACTGCCCGTCGTTCACGAGGCGGATGGTCGATGTGAACTGGAGCCACGGCACCCTGGTCACCCCGGCCACTCCGGAGGAGCCGGCCAGCCTCGGCGAGGACGACAGCATCGCTGCGCTGCTCGACGCCGCCGAGGACATCGTGAACGAGGCGGGTCCCCGGGTGATGGCGGAACTGGAACGCGAGTCGTCCAAGCGCCGGTTCCTGAGGCGGCGGGGCAAGTCCGGCAAGAAGCCCGGGAAGCTTGGCAAGAAGAAGCGCCGCCGGAAGGGCTGAGGCTCGATGCCAAGGCCGATCCCGGGAAATCAGTCGGAGGCGACGAGCACCTCGACCACGGCGCCGAACGGCAGGTGCGTGGCTGTTCCGTCGGCTTCCCTGACCAGCAGCACATCGCGGCCGAGGCGTTCGAGGACGCCTTCGACGGGGATGAGCGTGCCGACCAGGGTGATCGTCACGCGTGGCTGGTCGGCGACGAGGCGGTCGAGGACATCGCGCAGGTTCTGCCCGTCCGCAGGGACCATTCGGTCGCCGACCAGGTCGGGAACGCCGCGGTCGGGGCGGATGGCCGCAAGTGCACGTCGGGCCACCAGCGCCAGGCGACGGTCGTCGAGCCGCAGCCCGATCAGGTCGGAGCCGACGGTCTCGATGCGCCCGTGGCGGCGTCCACCGCCGACGAGCAGCAGCTCGACCGGGTCCCGGCGTTCGGCCAGGTCGGCGAGCAGACCCAGCAGGCTGGCGGACTCCTCGGCCCTGCGTCGCAGCCACGCCTGGTGCCCGAGGCGCCGGACGGCCTCGTCGACCCCGGCCTCGGCGGCCAGCCGGTCGAGCGGATCAGCAGACATGGCCGGAGGGTAGTGCCGTCCCGGCCCCGGGTCACGAGGGGCCATCCCCTCGCTCCTATCTCTGAGAGGTTGGCTGATCGTGTTTTTCAGCGATCGAGCGGAAGGTGAGGATGAAGCCCACGAAGACGGCGGCCAATCCGAGCGATGCAGCTGCTCCGAAGTAATCGGCTGACCGGAGATCCTCAAAGGAGTCGCCGTTTGGCGCCATGTTCCCGATCAGGACTGATACCCAGAATCCGATGAAGGCGGCAAGCCAGATTGCCTCGACCGTCTGATTGTTGTTGGCGTCGGCTCCTGGGGCGAGGCGCCAAGTATCTCGAACGACCTGATAGGGGATCCAAAGGTTGCCGATGGGAATGAACCAACCACCGATCGCCCAGCCCAGCCCGGCCCGCGCTTCAGCGTCGCGCCGGACATCTGGAGGTTCTTGGTGGCCCGCCAGGCGAACACGATCATGATTATGAAGGCCAAGCCGTTTGTCGCGATACGAGCTCCTGTTGCGAGGATCACATTGGCATCGGCGTCGTCGGCTTCACTCATGGAGACGGAATACGGGTTGTCCAGAAAGTCGCTGACGAGCCCTGCCCTCGACAGGTGTGCGATCGCTGCGAGAAGGCTGACGGCGCAGGCGATTCCCCACGTCCAGGTAAGTGCCCTGCCCAACCCGCCAAGGCGGAATCTTCGATTGTCGGCATTGGCACTGGCACCAGTACGGAGATGTGCGCCACATCCGGGACAAAACGACGCCGTTGGTGAAGTCGCAGTACCGCAACCACTACAGAAGTTGTCCATGGGAGACTCCAGATCCACCTCGTCGGCGCTTGACCAGACTGTAACGAACAGCCGTGACGGCCACCAGGGGTGGAGAATGAACCCTCGACCACGGATACGCTGCTGGTGCTGATGGCAGAGACGACTGTGACCCTGGACGTGCCGGGCAATGACCTGATGTCGGGCCTGGTCGGTGAGCGCGACCAGTTGCTGCGCCGGGTCGAGAAGGCCTTCCCCGACGCCGTCATCCATGTGCGCGGCAACCAGATCTCCGTCGACGGCCCCGGCGCCGGCCTGGTCGGCAAGGTGTTCAGCGAGCTCGTGCTCCTGCTCGAACGCGGGCTGGCCGTCGACGACCGCACCCTCGACCGGGCCATCGACATGGTGCGTGCCGACGAGAGCCCTTCCGAGGTGCTCGGCACCGAGATCATGCGCACGGCCCGCGGCAAGCCGGTGCGCCCGCGGTCGGCCGGCCAGAAGCGCTACGTCGAGGCGGTCCGCGACAGCGTCGTCACGTTCGCCATCGGCCCCGCCGGCACCGGCAAGAGCTGGCTGGCCGTGGCGATGGCCGTACGGGCACTGCAGAACAACCTGGTGGACCGCATCGTCCTGACCCGACCACTGGTCGAGGCGGGCGAGCGGGTGGGGTTCCTCCCGGGCGACCTCATGGCCAAGGTCGATCCCTACCTGCGGCCCCTCTACGACGCCCTCTTCGAGATGCTCGAGACCGAGACCGCCCAGAAGATGCTCGACCGGGGACAGATCGAGGTGGCGCCGCTGGCGTTCATGCGTGGCCGCACCCTCAACAACTCGTTCGTGATCCTCGACGAGGCCCAGAACACCTCGCCCGAGCAGATGAAGATGTTCCTCACCCGCATCGGCTTCGGAACCCGTGTCGTCGTGACCGGCGATGCCACCCAGATCGACGTGCCGGACGGGCGCAGCGGCCTCGACGGGATCGAGAAGGTGCTCGAAGGCATTCACGGGCTCTCGTTCGTGAGGCTCGGCGCACGCGACGTCGTGCGCCACCGGATCGTCCAGGACATCGTCGAGGCCTACGAGCGCAACACGCCCCGACGCAGGGGCACCTGATCAGGATGGGCGGCGAACCTCCGGAACCCGGCCCCACGATCGTGGTCGTCGACGAGCGGGCCGCCCCCGGTGCGGGCCCCGAGGTCGATGCTGATCGCTGGGGACGACTCGCCACCGACGTACTCGTCGACGAACGCCTCGACGAACCGCGCATCGAGCTCACCGTCCACTTCGTGGACGAACAACCGATCGCCGATCTCAAGCGCGACCACCTCGGCGGTGACGGCAGCCCCACCGACGTCCTGGCGTTCCCGGTCGACGATCCCGCCGAGGTGCCCGGTGACGTGCCGGTGCTGCTGGGCGACGTGGTGATCTGCCCGTCGGTGGCCGATCGGCAGGCCGAGGGCGGGCAACGGGCGTACGAGGACGAGGTGGCGCTGCTGCTTGTCCACGGGATCCTCCACCTCCTCGGGCACGACCACGCCGAGCCCGACGAGACTGCGGCGATGCAGCGACGCGAACGCGAACTGCTCGACCGGCACCACCGCTCATGACCGGCAGCGAGATGTCTGCATCGAGGCGACGACCATGACCGGCAGCGAGATGTCTGCATCGAGGCGACGACCATGACCGGCAGCGAGATCCTCGTCCTCCTGGGGCTGCTCGTTCTGATCGGTGTGAGCGGCGTACTGGCGGCTGCCGAGACGAGCCTCACCCACATGCGGCGCTCCAGGGCATCGGTGCTGGCCGGCAGCGAGCGCGAGAACGGCAACGGCAACGGCGAACACGACAACCGGGCCGACCAGCTGCTCGAGGTGCTCAAGGAGCGTTCCCACTACCTCGGGCCGATCCTCCTGCTCCTGCTGGTCTGCCACCTGGGGGCCGCCGGCCTGACGGCCGTGGTCATCGACGATCGCTTCGGTGGAGGCTGGGTGGCGCCGGCGCTGCTGGTTCTGTTGCTGGTGTTGTTCGTCGTCGCCGAGGCCATCCCCAAGACCTGGGCATTGGCCAACACGGATGCCGTGGCTCTGCGCATGGCCCCTCTGGTGCATGGCCTGTCGAGGGTGGCGCCGCTGCGCTGGGTGACCGTCGCCCTGATCTCCCTCGCCGAGCGGATCTCCCCGCGACGGGCCCGGGGCGGTGGACCATCCGTGTTGGAGGAGGAGCTGCTGGCCGTGGCCGACCGGGCCCTCGAATCGCAGGCCATCGACGAGGAGGAACACGAGTTGGTCGAGTCGGTGATCGCCTTCGGCGACACGCTCGTCCGGGAGGTGATGGTGCCGAGGCCCGACATGGTCACCGTGCGGTCCGATGCCTCGATCACCGAGGCCATCGAGGTCGCCGTCCGCAGCGGCCGCAGCCGTGTGCCGATCGAGGGGTCCGGCATCGACGACCTGCTCGGCGTCGTGCACGCCAAGGACCTCATGCGGGCCCAGTTCGACGGCCGCGGCGACGATCCGGTGACCGACCTGGCGCGGCCGACCCACGATGTGCCGGAGACCAAGCAGGCCGACGACCTCCTGCGCCAGATGCAGGCCGAACGCTTCCACCTGGCGGTGGTTGTCGACGAGTACGGCGGCACGGCCGGATTGGTGAGCATGGAGGACCTGCTCGAAGAGGTCTTCGGGGAGATCGTCGACGAGTTCGACAGCGAGGAGCCCCTGGCCACGCCTTTGGCCGACGGTGCCATGTTGGTCCACGGCCGGATGCCGGTCGACGAACTCGACGAGCTGCTCGGCGACGTCCTCCCGGCCGGCGACTGGGACACCGTCGGCGGCCTGCTCTTCGACGCACTCGGCCACGTCCCGTCGGTGGGGGAGGGCGTCGAGTTGGCCGGCCGGCGCTTCGACGTCGAGCAGGTGGTCGGACGACGTATCACCAGGGTGCGCATCGGCGCCCCGGTGGCCAGGTGACCGGGTCGGGGGAGGAACGCTCCATGCGTTCGGGGTTCGTCACGATCGTGGGCCGTCCCAATGTCGGCAAGTCGACGCTGCTCAACAAGATGCTCGGCACCAAGGTCTCGATCGTCTCCGACAAGCCGCAGACGACCCGCACGGAGGTCCGGGGCGTGCTGACCCGGCCCGACGTGCAGGCCGTGTTCTGCGACACGCCCGGCATCCACAAGCCCCGGACCACGCTCGGCGAGCGCCTCAACCACACCGCCAGGGCGGCGCTCGGGGACATGGACGTAGTTCTGTTCGTGGTGGACGGCCGGGGCGGCATCGGCAACGGCGACCGCTTCGTCGCCGAAGGGCTCCCACCCGAGCGGACGGTGCTGGTGCTCAACAAGGTCGACGGCCAGTCCCATGACCGGATCATCGGGCAGTTGGTGCTGGCGACCGATTTCGGCTTCGACGAGTACTTCCCGATCTCGGCACGGAAGGGGACCGGCGTCGACGACCTGGTCGAACACGTCCTGGCCCGCCTGCCCGAGGGGCCGCAGTACTACCCCGACGACATGGTCACCGACGTTCCCGAGGCCTTCTGGGTGGCCGAGCTCGTGCGCGAGCAGCTGCTGGCCGTGGTGCGCCAGGAGCTCCCGTACTCGATCGCCACCCGGGTCACCGAATGGGAGTGGCCGCACATCCGTTGCGAGATCCTGGTCGAGCGCGACTCCCAGAAGGGCATGGTCATCGGGAAGGGAGGGCTTGTGCTCAAGGAGGCCGGCATACGGGTGCGCGAGCAACTGCCCGAGGGCGCCTACCTGGAGCTGGTGGTGCGGGTCGACAAGGACTGGCAGCGCCGCCCCCAGGCCCTCGACCGCCTGGGCTACTGAGCGCCCGGAGCGTCTGGGCTACTGAGCGCCCGGTGCGCCCGGTGCGCCCGGAGCGACCGGCGCCAACTGGTGTTACCCCTCGGACAGGTTCCGCAGGAAGCGCTCGACCTCGTCGGGATCGACGGTGCGCGGCATCGGCGGCAGGGCCGCCAGGAGCTGCTGTCGGTAGGCGTGGCTCTTGGCGAGCCGGCGGTCGAGGACGGCGACCACGCCGATGTCCGTAGCCGTCCGGATGAGGCGTCCCGCTGCCTGCGCCAGTTCGGTTGCCGCCATGGGGATGTCGATCTCGCCGAATGCACCGTCGCCGATCTGTTCGCGCCGGGCGGAGAGGAGCGGATCGTCGGGGCGCGGGAAGGGGATGCGGTCGATCGTGACCAGCGACAGCGTCGGGCCGGGTACGTCGATGCCCTGGAAGAGTCCTCGTGTGCCGAACAGGCACGAGGCCTCGTCGGAGGCGAAGGCCCGGATGAGTGCCGGCTTGGGGAGGTCGTTCTGGTGGAGGACGGTGAACGGCAGGCGCTCGGCCAGGTGGGCGTGGGCGGCGTCGAGTGCCGACCAGCTGGTGAACAGCGCCAGGGTGCGACCACCGGCGGCGAGGATCAGCCGCTCGAGTTCGGCGTGGACGGCTTCGCGGTAGCCGGGGTCGCGTGGGTCGGGGAGGTGAGCGGCGCAGTACAGGAGGGTCTGGCGCTCGAAGTCGAAGGGGCTGCCGACGTCTTCGGTCCGGTGCTCGCCCTCCGGCAGGCCGAGGCGTCCGGCCAGGTTGGGCGGCAGGGTGGCGCTGGTGAGCACGACCGGGCGCTTGGGCCAGAGGAGCCGAGCCAGCACGTCGGCGATGACGACGGGTGACATGCACAGCACCGGCCGGTTGCGGGGTCCCTCCACCCAGGCGACATCGCCCTCGTCGGGGCTCCGGATCGTCCGGATCGAGCCGAGGAGGCTGCCCGTGGACAACAGCGCACGCTGCGCCCGTGCCTTGACATCCGCCTTCGCATCGTCGGGGATGGCTCGCAGTGCCGACTGGAGGGACTCGAGGCGGGTGTCGGCCAGTTCGAGCAGCGGCCCGACGATTGGGTCGTCGGCGGGGGTGAGCCGCTTGCCGAGGTGTGCGAGGAGGGCATCGTCGAAGCGGCCGGCGAGGTCCTCGAGGTCGTCGAGTGCCGATGAGCGGGTGAGGACGCCGGAGGCGAGGCGGCGCAGCGACCGGAAGCGGCCGCCGAACACCTCGGCGCCGATGGCGGCGGCGAGGATGTCCTCGGCGGCGTGGGCCTCGTCGAGGATCGCCAGGTCGTGCGGGGGGAGGATCGCCCCGTCGGTCGCCACGTCGATGCCGTAGAGGTGCAGGTTCGTGACGACCACCTGCGCTTCTGCCGCCCGGTCGCGGGCCTGTTCGGCGAAGCACCCGTCACCGGACGGGCAGCGGATGCGACCGGGGCACTCGTGGGAGCCGACGCTCACGGCGGACCAGGTGGCGCCGCTCGGCTCGAATGGCAGTTCGGCCCGGTCGCCGGTGTCGGTCTCGGTCGCCCAGTCGGCGATGGCCGCCAGGTGTTCGTCGTCGGCGTGTTCGGCGAGGCCGTCGAGCGTCTGCTGGACGTTCGCCTCGGCGACCTCGGCGAGTCGTTGGAGGCAGACGTAGTTCGAGCGCCCCTTCAGGACCGCGAACGAGACCGGCTCGTCCAGGTGTGCGTCGAGGTGCTTGGCGAGGAAGGGAAGGTCGTTGTCGGCCAACTGGTCCTGGAGGGCCTTGGTGGCGGTGGCGATGATGGTGCGCCGACCGGCGAGGAGGGCCGGCACGAGGTAGGCGAGCGTCTTGCCGGTGCCCGTACCGGCCTGGACGGCGAGGTGTTTGGTTCCCCCGACGCCTGCGATGACCTCGGCCACCGCCCTGGCCATGGCCTCCTGGCCGGGACGCCGCTCGCCGCCGTTCGGCAGGTGGGCGGTGACCTCCTCGAGGGCGATCGCTGCGCGCTCGGAGAGGCTTGCCGCAGCGTCGTCGTCCATGTGCTGACGGTACCGGCGGCGAATGACACGGGTGCGGCGTTCCACCGGGCGATCGGCGCCAGCCGGTAGTTTTCGAGCCGTGCTTCCCGCCGACCCCGATCCCTCCAGGATCCCCCGCCACATCGCCTGTGTCATGGACGGCAATGGGCGCTGGGCGAAGCAGCAGGGGCTGTCCCGCACCGAGGGGCACAAGGCCGGCGAGCACGCCCTGTTCGACGTGCTCGAGGGTGCCGACGAACTTGGCGTCGAGTGGTTCACCGTCTACGCCTTCTCGACCGAGAACTGGCGGCGTCCGAAGGACGAGGTGAAGTTCCTCATCAACTTCAACGAACAGATCCTGCTCCAGCGGCGCGACGAGTTGAACGACCGCAACATCCGGATCCGGTTCTCGGGGCGCCGCGACTGGCGGGTCCCGAAGCGCCTGATCCGGCGCATGGACGAGACGCTCGAGCTCACGCAGGACAACACCGGCCTCACGTTCACGATCGCCTTCAACTACGGCGGCCGGGCCGAGCTGGTCGATGCCGTGCGCCGCATCGTCGAGTCGGGCCTGCCGGCCGACAAGATCACCGAGAAGGTGATCGCCCGCAACCTCTACAACCCCGAGATGCCCGACCCGGACCTCATGATCCGCACGTCGGGCGAGTACCGCATCTCCAACTTCCTGCTGTGGGAGCTGGCGTACAGCGAGCTGGTGTTCAGCGACGTGCTCTGGCCCGACTTCCGCAGGGAGCACCTCTACGCCGCCATCAAGGAGTACCAGGACCGGGACCGGCGCTTCGGCGGCGTGGGCGGCGAGTAGTGGGTGCCGAGTAGTGGGCGCCAGGTAGTGGGAACACGCCTGGAGCGCGGCGCCTGATGGCCCTCTACCGGGACCAGGCCGTGGTGCTGCACACCTGGAAGCTGGGTGAGGCCGACCGCATCCTGGCCCTGCTGACCGCCGGCCACGGGCAGGTCCGGGCCGTCGCCAAGGGGGTCCGCAAGACCCGTTCGAAGTTCGGCGGTCGGCTCGAGCCCACCTGCCACGTCGACGTGCAGCTCCACAAGGGGCGCAGCGACCTGCAGATCGTCACCCAGGCCGAGAGCCTCGACACCTTCGCCTCGCTGCGGACCGATCCCGACCGCTTCGCCGAGGCGTCGGCCCTGCTCGAGGTGGTCGAGCGGCTGGCGCCGGAGGGGGAGGGCGACCGTCGCCGCTACGACATGCTCGTCGGGGCGCTGCGCACGCTCGACCAGCGCCCGTCGCCGCTGCTGGTGCCGGCGTTCTTCCTCAAGCTGCTGGCCCACGAGGGCCTCGCACCGGCACTGGACGCCTGCGTGCGGTGTCGGGCCACCGACCGGCTCGTGGCCGTCGACATCGGGGAGGGCGGAGTGCTGTGCGCCGACTGCCGTCGGGGCCGTCCGGTGTCCGAGTCGGCGCTGGCGGTGATGCGGGCCGTCCTCGGCGGGCAGCTGGCGACCGCCCTCGAGGTCGAAGACACCAGGGTCTGCGGCGAGGTCGATGCCATCGCCACCGACGCCATCGAATACCACCTCGAACGTCGGGTCCGATCCAGGCACGTCATGGAGAAGGCGTAGGGACCGATGCCGGCGTCATATGGGGACGGGGGGAACGCCGACGGCTGGGGTGGCACTTGTGCTGCTGGCCCTCGCCGGACCTGCCTGCTCGCTTCCCGACGACGACTGGAGGAAGCCGACGCCGTTGCTGCTCGGTGGTCAACCCTGGATTCAGCCGGATAGCCGGACCAACCTCGGCCTCGAGCCCTCCGTCGACGATGAAGCCATGCACAAGGTTCAGGAAGCGGCCGACGAGTACGACCTGGTGGTTCTGCTTCCCTCACGAACCCTCGGGATCGACATGCCCTGGCCCGACAAGAACTTCTACGAGGTTCATCTTCTGGAATGGGACGGATCGGAAAGTCGTGATCCGCGGCTGCGCGTCGCCTACTCGGGCGGTGTCTACACGCGGTACGAGGAGAACGGTCGCGTCTGGCGTTACCCGGAGCTCTGGAACTGGCGGGGGAACGACTCGCTTCGGCCGTCCCGACGCGAATTGAGTGACGATTGCCTCGCTGGCGAACTGCTCGTGATCCGAGGGGCGAGGGCTGTCGCTACGTGGTGGAGGATCCCGGACTCTCCCATGGGCGGATTCACTTTTGG
>CAJXIS010000006.1 GCA_913054115.1 uncultured Acidimicrobiaceae bacterium
TGGAGAACTTGTGGTTCTCCCACTTGTCGGCCATCGCCCCTTCGGGGACCTTGCTGTCGAGGATGCTCATCGTCACCCCTGGTGCCCTTCTGCTTGTTCGGCGAGACATGCATTGCCCTCGACCTGGCCGATCGGACACGACCGGTTGTCCTCGTCGATGAGGCCCGCCTGGGCGAGGATCGGGAACGAGAGGTTGCCGACCAGGATCAGGCCGGCGAGCAGCGTGGCGAGTCCACGTCGCAGGTGGTTGTAGCGGGGGTTGTTGATGCCGAGGCTCTGGAACATCGACCAGGCGCCATGGAAGATGTGGAAGGCCAGCGCCACGTTGGCGACGATGTAGAGGATCGCCACGGGCAGGGCCGACAGCGATGTGGAGACGTTGTGGTACGGGTCGCCGGGTACGAAGTCGTCGCCCAGCCACCAGCCCCAGGTCAGGTCGGCCAGGTGGTAGAAGATGAACAGGGCGATGATCGGGCCGGTCCAGCGCATGGTGCGGCTGGCGTAGGTGGCGGCGGGGTGCTCGCGGCCACCGGCGTATTTCTTGGCGCCGCTGACCAGGCCGGCCTTCTCGCTCGAGGCCCGGCTCATGTTGCTGAGGCTGATCGCCGAGTGCAGGTGCAGGACGAACATGGAGAGCAGTCCGAGGCGCAGCAGCCAGAGCACGGCGCTGTTCGGCACGAGGCCGCCACCGATGGTGCGCAGCGATTCGGCGTACTCGTGCATGCGGGCCGGGCCCTCGTACACGTGCAGGTTGCCGGCCATGTGTGCGAGGACGAAGCCGATGAGGCCGATGCCGGTGAGGGCCATCACCCACTTGCGGCCGACGGCTGTCTGGTAGAGGTTCAGCGGGAACGGCCATTCCCTGCCGCGGCGGCGGACCGGGGCGACGCGGTAGCGCTCGCCGGTGGTCTGTGCCATGGGTTCCTCCAGATCGCGGGTGCCGGGTCGTCCGGCTCTGCCGAGAAGGTAGCGGCCCTGTCGGGGGCGGGCCACCCGAGGGTGGCGGGTTTCAGACGCCGGCGACGGTGGAGGCGTATCGGTTGGCGGCGGTGACGCCGCCTGCGGAGAGTACCAGTTCGAGTTCGACGTCTCCCGTGACATCACCGAGTGGCCACTCGATACGACCGACGTGGATGGACGAGTCGGCTCCGACCTCACCCTCCCATGCCCAGGTGAGGGTCTCGGTGGCGGCGCTCCCGGATCCGAGCGACAGCAGCGCATCGACGCGGGTCAGGCCGAGGGCCTCCCGTCCGTCGTGGACGACGGCGACGTCGGTGCGCAGCGTGGCGCCCCGTCGGAGGCGCTCGGGCAGCGGGTCGGCGACGACGATCGTCGTGGCGCAGGCGGCGGTGACGGCGGCGTGGGCCGGCTTGGGTCGCCGTTCGTGGTCGAGGAGCGAACCGCTGACGCACGGCTCGCCGTCGAGCAGGCGGTCGATGGCGAACCCCCCACAGGGCCGGTACTTGCGGCGCCGCATGGCCTCGATCTGGAGGCGCAGCGTGTCGGCCTGGTGGGCACGTGTGTCGTCGGCCCAGGTGGCGAGGTCGGGGTGGTCGTCCGGCGGGAAGAGCTCCAGCAGGACCTCGAGCTCGCCGTCGGGGTCGCCGCTGAGCCGGCTCCAGTCGGGCTGTGGCCATCGGGCAGGGTCGAGGCCCAGGATTTCCGGGTCGAAGTCGGGCACCGAGTGGGTGCCGAATGCCGCCACGAACCCGCCGGCCCTGGGGGAGTGGCGCAGGAACTCGGCCAGGTCGCCGGCACGGCCGCCGTACCAGCCGAACCGGAGGTGGGCGGCGGCGTCCTCGACGACGGGCGGGCTCGGGAGCACGCCGGTGTGGGCGACGACCGGCCGCGACGGGTCGGTGCGGCGCAGCGCCCGTCGGATCGAGCGGTCGAGCACGGTGCGGTTCCAGTTGGGCCGTTGCTGTTCGAGCAGGCTCGGTGCCGGGCGGGTGGGGTCGACGGGGTCGGGGGCGTCGTGGCCGCACCAGACGATGACCGATGGGTGGTGGCCGAGGAGGTCGACCATCTCCCTGGCCTGGCGCATGGCCTGGCCGCGGACCGAGCGGTGGTACTCGCCCCGCAGCGGCAGGTCCTGCCAGATCAGCATTCCGGCCTCATCGGCGGCGTCGTAGAGAGCCGGGTGCGAGACGTGGGCGGCGACGCGCAGCAGGTTGAGGCCGGTGTCCCGGGCGAGGGCCACGTCGGCGGCGGCGGAGTCGGGGGTGATGTTGGCGAGGTCACGGCGCAGCGGTGGGACGATGCCGCCGCGCAGGAACAGCCGTTCGCCGTTGATCCGCCAGAGGTGGTCGCGCATCCGGATCGAGCGGAACCCGATGCGCCGGGTGGCCCGGTCGCTCACGACGCTGTCCTCGGTGGTGACGGTGAGGGTCACGTCGAACAGGGGCTGTTCGCCGAGCTCGTGCGGCCACCAGAGTTGGGGTCGGGGCACGCGCACGGTCCACTCGACACGGTTCTCGCCGGCGGCCAGCGGCTGCTGGTGGCGGTGGTCGACGCCCAGCACGGTCGTGTGGAACACCACCTCTCTGGGCCGGTCGGTGTCGACGACGGCTCGCAGGGCCAGCGTGGCGACCGTGGGTGACGCGTCGGTGCAGACCACCCGGACGTAGCGGAGCGGCACGGGGCCGGTTTCCCGGAGCCGCACCGGCTGCCAGATGCCGCCGGGGTTCCAGGCGCCCTGGGCGGCGCCAGTCAGGGTCCGTTGTTCGGTTCGACCGAGCGTCGGCGGGCTGGTGACCTCGACGGCCAGCAGGTGGTCGGATCGCCTGCGGAGCTGGCGGGTCACCTCGAGGGCGTGGGTGAAGAAGTAGCCCTCGGTGGCGCCGAGGTAGGAGCCGTCCAGCCAGACGTCGCCGAGGGTGAAGACCCCGTCCAGTTCCAGCCAGGTGCGGCGGTCGTCGTCGGGTGCCTCGGCCTCGAAGCGGGTGCGGTACAGCAGCGGGCCGTCCTCGTCGGCGAAGTCGGCGTGTTGGCGCCAGTGCCCGGGCACCGGGACCTCGGGCCAGCCGCCGTCGTCGAGGTCGGCGTCGGGAAAGGTGCGCCGGAGGGCGTCGTCGGCGGGGTTGGCGAGCCAGGGTCCGGTCAGGTCCATCGGCGGGGACCGTACCGGCACCACGGGGCAGGCCACCCGCGGCTGGTAGTGGTGGGTGGGCGCTGGGTAACGTGCGGTTGTGAAGCGCCCATGACCATCGACGAGTCCCGCGCCGGTGGCCCGGCGAGGTTCCTGGCCGCCTTCAGGGGGCGGAACGCCCAACGTGCGGCAGCGACCCGGCCCACGACGCTCGGCGGGCTGCGGGCGTCCGGCTGGGAATCGACGCCGGTCAAGGAGGAGTTGCGGCGCAACGCGGTGGCCCGTATCCGGGCGGGCGAACCGTTGTTCCCCCGGGTGCTGGGCTTCGAGAACACGGTCCTGCCGCAGCTCGAGAACGCCCTCCTGGCCGGCCATGACGTGATCTTCCTGGGTGAGCGGGGTCAGGCCAAGTCCCGCCTCATTCGCAGCCTGACCGGCCTGCTCGACGAGTGGATGCCAATCGTGGCCGGCTCCGAGATCAACGACGATCCGTACCATCCGGTGTCCCGCCACGCCCTCGACCTGATCGCCGAACTCGGCGACGACACGCCGATCGACTGGGTGCACCGCAACGCCCGCTACGGCGAGAAGTTGGCGACCCCCGATACCTCGATCGCCGACCTGATCGGCGAGGTCGATCCGATCAAGGTGGCGGAGGGCCGCTACCTGTCTGACGAGCTCACGCTCCACTACGGGCTGGTGCCGCGCACCAACCGGGGCATCTTCGCCATCAACGAGCTGCCGGACCTGGCCGAGCGGATCCAGGTGGGCCTGCTCAACGTGCTCGAGGAGCGCGACGTCCAGATCCGCGGCTACAAGATCCGCCTGCCGCTCGACATCGTCATGTTCGCCTCGGCGAACCCCGAGGACTACACGAACCGGGGCCGCATCATCACGCCGCTCAAGGACCGTTTCGGCTCCCAGATCCGCACGCACTACCCGCTCGACGTCGAGGTCGAGATGGACATCGTCGAGCAGGAGGCGACGGTGCCGACCGTGGCCGACCTGACCGTCTCGGTGCCCGACTTCATGGCACGGGTGGTGGCCACGATCAGCCAGGAGGCCCGCCGTAGCCCGCACCTCAACCAGCGGTCGGGGGTGTCGGTGCGGCTGAGCGTCTCGAACCTCGAGGCGGTCGTGGCAAACGCCATCCGCCGTGCTCTGCGGACCGAGGAGACGGTGGCGGTGCCGCGGGTGTCCGACCTCGACGCCGTGGCCGCCTCGATGTCGGGCAAGGTCGAGGTCGAGAGCCTCGACGAGGACCGTGACGCCGAGATCCTCCAGCGCATCGTTGCGTCGGCGGTGCTGGAGGTGTTCCGGGAGCAGGTGCCCGGCGAGACGCACCGGGCGATCGTCGAGGCGTTCGACGAGCACGAGGGGGTCTCCACCGGCGAGGACATGGGGTCGGCTGCCTATGCGGTGCTGGTGGCCGATGAGATTTCGGCGCTCCAGCCGGCCATCGACGCCCTGCTCGCCGACGAGGACGACACCGGCCCGGCGGTGGTCGCCAGCGCTGTCGAGCTGATCCTCGAGGGGCTGCATCTCTCCAAGCGCCTCAACAAGCACACCGCCGGTCCGAGGACCCGCTACCAGGCCCGCACCTGACGCGTTTCGCGCATATCGCATTCGGTAACATGGGTGGCAATGTGAGATGTGTTTGACAGGGGGGCAGGGCCTCCGATACGGTCGGTCCCGATACGTGGCAGGAATCCAATCGAAAGGTGGGCGACCACGAAGCGGATGCTTCGAGTGTGCTGTGCGGCAGTGGTGCTGACCGGCGGGATCGCGGACCACGGGTCAACAGTGACCGATTAGGAGTCTGGCTCTCGGTCGGCACGAGCCACGGAGATGTCATTCGCAGTTCTCCGTGGCCTGGCGTGGGTCGAGACGAAGCATCGGCTGCGCCATCCGGCCTGGCTGTTCGGGATCGCGGCGTTCGTCCTCTTCTTCGTCACGTATCTGAGAGAAGCCCATTCCGACTGGTCGGTGCTCCAACGGGACTCGGTCGGTGTCGCCAGGTCGCTGCTTCTCGTGGGTGCCGTTTCGTTGCTGATCAACCATCGGTCGGCGACACGTGAACGCGATCAGGGGACTGCGGAACTGATCGGGGTTCAGCCATACGCCCGACAGGCGGTACCCCTCGCACGCCTAGCCGCGATCGTTGCCGACACTGCCATTGCCGGTGTTCTCGCCATCGGCGCACTCGCCTTCCTGAGGGTGCGAGGATCGACCGGTTCCGTTGCGTGGATGGAGGTCACTACAGGCATTGTCGTCGCGGCGATGGGCCTCCTCGGCTATCTGGCCGGATCGATCTGGAAGTCGCCGTCGAAGTGGCCCGCTGGCCCTCGTCCTCGTGCTCGTCGGGTCACTCATCGCGATTGGCAACGGCACCGCCTACTTTCGGTGGTTGGCGCCGATCGTCGATAACGGTTCACGCATCGACGCCTTCGAACTCGCCCGACGGCCGGTGACCGACCACCTGGGTTATCTCATCGCACTCGGACTCACCTTCGTGCTCGTGATCCTGTTGCGGCAGCGGGTGGTCGAGAAGTGGCCCATTCTCGTCCTCGGCCTCGTCGTCGGCGTCAGCGCGGTGTTGTTCTTCGGGGTCCGCCAGGTGCCGAACGGGGACAGCCCTTCGTTCGAGGAGGTGAGGAGCTACGTGCTCGACGCCGAGACACACCAGACGTGTTCCAGTGACCTGGGTTGGCTACGGGTTTGCATGTACCGGGGCTACGAGGGTTGGGTCCCACGCTTCGAGTCCATGCTCGAGTCGGTCGTCGATGGCGTGGACCTCGATGGTCGGGTGCTGACCGTGCGCCAGCGACCGTTTCGCCTGCCGGAGGGCGACTATCCGGCGGCGTTCGAGGCGGAGATCATGGGGCTGCTCAGTGCTGCCGACTGGGGCGACGAGCTGACCGTCTCCTTCCGAAGCTCGTCGTCGGCCGGCCAGAGGGCAGGCCTGCGCGCGGCCGTTGGCATGTGGGCGGTCGGACTGCCGGTGTCGCCGGGAATCAGCGTGACGCAGATGCAGATGGCATCTTCAACGGGACCGTATTGCAACGCTTCTGACCAGGGTCGGACATTGGTCGGCATGTGGTTGGCGTCCCGGGGTGACCGCGCGGTGATCGAGGAGTGGGACGAGATTCTGGGCCGTGCGGCGTCGGCGCCGGGCGCCTACCGGCGAACGCCGGCGGTGCACACGTGGGGAATCTGGTGACGGCGCCTCGGCCCCGGACTGCTCGAGGAGTCCGGGGCCGTTTCGCGTCACCACCCGAAACGGTCAACCCCGGCGCCCCCAACACCCACGATTACCAGACACGGTCCGCGGCCAACACCCCCCCGGCAAGGACATGGCAGATACCCGACACTCGGATCGAACCCCAAAACAAGAACAACCCCCCACCTGGCGAACCAGAAAGGAGGCTGCTCTCGTCTCACCAACAGGTACCACCCTGTCAGTGACCGTCGCCCTAGCAGGTGTCGCGGCAACCAAGGGTCGCCCGTCAGCCAGAACTTCAATGGCGGAACGCCGTACGTCGCCATGACGGTCGAGGCGCTGTCCTTCCTGGCGCTGTCCGTCTGCCTCCACTCGCTCTTCGAGCACGCCCCGACCGAGATCCGTGGGAGTGCCGGCGCCATGCCGATGATGATTCTCGGCGTGGTGGTCGCAGCAGTTCTCTACAACCCGCTGTTCCTCACCGATCCCCTGGACCGTCGATGGATCGTCGCCCACCGCGTCTACGCCGCCGGCGCCCTCGTGGGCACCGTCATTTGGGTGCTCTCCGACCACCGCGACCGGATTCGCTGGCGCCAATTCGGCCGGAGGCGATGATCGGGCCGGTTTCCTGTCGTTGAGGAGTCCGGCTACGACAGGGACGCATCCGGGGGGTGGCCGGTGATGCGTTCGCTGAGGCGGCGGCCGCTCTCCTTGAGGCGGCGGTCCCTCGTGACGAGGCCCCGGGGGGCGTCGAAGCCGCGGGTCCACTCGTAGCCGTCGATCAGCGAGTCGTGGAAGAGACCGGTCACGGGAACGCCGTCGGCGACCGCTGACTCGACCTGGTCGACGGTGGCGGTGAGGAGTTCGTCGCGCCAGTCGTCGTCGCTGGTGCCGACACCTGTGGCGGCGACCACGAGGTCATGGTCGGGCAGTGCCTCATGGACACGGCGCAGCACCACGCCCAGTTCCTCGGGCACCGGGCAGAAGCCGCTGCCATCGGTGCGGCCGTCGTCCGGGTACGGGTGGAAGTCGCCGTGGCGGTCGATGCCCACCGGGTGGTCGGCCACGACGCCGACCAGGTCCACGACACCCTGCAGGTCGGGTCGGTCGACGGTCGCCTTCCAGGGGAGGCTGAACTCGCCGTCGCCGAGCGCCCGCAGCCACGTGTCCCAGAGCACCGACTCCCACAGGCGGGCCTCCTTGCGGGCCTCGGCATCGACCGGCACCACGCTCGGCATCCCGAACACCGCCATGACCGGCTGGCGGCCCGACGACAGCAGGCGCCAGGCGTCGAAGGCCGCCTCGACGACGCCCTCGACCACCTCCCGCGCCCGCTCCGGGTCACGCCTCCCGGGCGGGCGGGTGCCGAGCAGGAAACCCCGCAGCGCCCAACCGATCGGGTCCTCGATGGGCGCCCAGCCGGCGGCCAGGTCGTCGAACTGCTCGGCGGTGCGGTCCACGTGCCGGGACCAGAAGCGGGTTCGGGACGAGGCGTCCCGGAAGCCCCGCTCGTCCTCGGCGAACCAGCCGGGCAGCGACGTGTGGTGCAGCGTGACCCATGGGCGGAGGCCGGCCTCGACTGCGGCGCCCAGAACCTCGCGGTAGTGGTCGACGACACCCGAGTCGACGACCCCTGGGCGCGGCTCGATCCTGGCCCACTCGACCGTGATCCGGATGTCGGTCAGCCCGATCCGGGCCGCCAGTTCCAGGTCGTCGGCGTAGTCGCTGGTGAACCCGCCGCCGGCGCCGGAGCGGGGGGCCAGGCCGTCGCGTTCCCAGGTGGACCAGTCGGCGGTGGGGGCCACGCCGTCGGCCGAGACCGACGAGGAGGTGGCGCCCCAGCGGAAGTCCTCGGGCAGGGGCATGGTTGCCGCCGGAATCAGTTTCTGGTGAGCACGCCGCCGTCGAACACCACGCGGTCGTCGGTCGCCCGGGTCTGGAACAGGACCTCGCCGTTTTCGCCACCGGTCTCCCAGAGGTGCACAGCGAGGGTCTCGCCGGGCATCACCGGCGACTTGAACCGGCCGCCCATGCTGGCGAACCTGGCGGGATCCGAGTCGCAGGCGGCGTGCAGCAGCGCCCGGCCGATGAACCCGTAGGTGCACAGGCCGTGGAGGATCGGCATGTCGAAGCCGGCGCCGGCGGCGAACGTCGGGTCGGAGTGCAGCGGGTTGCGGTCGCCGTTGAGCCGGTAGAGCAGCGCCTGGTCGGTGCGGGTGGTGTATGAGACCACCTGGTCGGCGTCACGGTCGGGAAGCTCCCAGGTGTTGGCCGGGCCGCGGTCGCCGCCCCAACCGCCCTCTCCGCCGATGAACAGTCCGGCCCTGGTGCTCCACATCGGGTTGCCGTCGGCGTCGGCGACATCGGTCTCGAGGTAGACGAGCGCCGCCTTGCCCTTGTCGTAGATCTCGGCGACCTTGCCGGTGGACACGGCGGTGCCTGCGGTGGGGAGCGGCTGGTGCAGCGTGATGCGCTGCTCGGCGTGCAGCAGGAACATGGGGTTGAAGTCGCCGAAGCCCGGGGTGCGGCCACCGCCCATCGTCACGACCTGGGTCGGCAGGGACGTCTGCGTGACGCCGTCGCTGTTCTCGGTCGTGAACTCGAGTTCGAAGCCGGTCGGGTCGGAGGCGCCGGCGCCCACGCCGAGGCGTAGAGCAGGCTGTCCTTCGAGGTCCAGGAGAACTCGCTGGGCTCTCCGACGGATCCGACGGCATCGGGGTTGATCGGCATGTGGGCTCCTGGATCGGGGTATTGGCGTGTCCGGGGACGCTATGGGGCGCCGGTTCACGAAGGCCAACCGGGACCACGTGCCCGGCCCTCGCTACGGTGCGCGTCGTGAGCCAATCCGAAGGCACCACCGATCCCGACGATCCGTTCCCGGGGCTGCTGCGGATCGGGCCGCTACGGACCTGGTTCGACGAGGTCGACCTGGGGAGCGGCGCCGACCTGCACTTCGAGCGCATCGCCATGGGCGAGTCCAACGAGGTGTTCGTGGCGCACCGGGGGGACGAGCGGTGGGTGCTGCGCCGTCCGGCTGCGGTGCCGCTGTCGGTCGACGGCGCCAACCGGATCATGGAGCGTGAGTTCCGGTTCCAGCGGGCGCTGGCGGGCACCGACGTGCCGCACGCCGAACCGCTTGCGCTGTGCACCGACACGGGGGTCACGGGGGCCGTCTTCTACGTCATGGAGTTCGTCGATGGGCTCATCGCCCACGAGCCGATTCCCGAAGATCTGGGTGGGCCGGCGGCATCCCAGCGGATCGCCGAGGAGATGCTCGACGCCCTCGGGGCCCTGGCGGCCGTCGACCACGAGGAGGCCGGCATCGCAGACCTGGGGCATCCCGAGGGGTTCCTCGAGCGCCAGGTCGACCGCTGGCGGGGGCAACTCGAGTCCTATCAGCAGCGGGAACTGCCCGGGGTCGACGAGGTCACCGACTGGTTGGCTGCCAACCGGCCGTCGACCACGGTCCCGGGGGTCATGCACGGTGACTACAACCGCCACAACATGCTGTTCAGCCGGCTGGTCGGGCACGACGCCCCGACCCGGTTGCTGGCGGTGCTCGACTGGGAAAACGCCACCGTCGGCGACCCGCTCATGGATCTGGGCTACCTGTTGGCCGGTTGGTCCGACGACGACCCGGACCTGCCGACCCGCGTCGAGGCGGTGACCCGCTGGTCGGAGCGCTCCGGCCGGCAGCCCGTGGCGCTGGGGTGGTACGCCACCATGACCACGTTCAAGCTGGCCTGCATGCTCGAGGGCGTCTACGTGCGCCAGTCCGAGGACCCGACCCGCGAGGCCAGCGAGTTCATCGCCCAACTGGTCCTCGACCTGATCGCCCGGGCCCGCCGGCTGGCCGCCGAGGGCGCCGACTGGTGAGCGCAGGCAGCAGGATGGGGCCTACGGTCGTGCCATGCAGTCGAGAGGCGAGCGAGTGAGTGGCAGACGGGTGAGGGGAAGGCGGCGGCGCCGGGAGTCGAGGCGCTTCACCTACTCGCGTTGGGACGGCACCCAGACCGGTCCGGACCTCGACGCCGACGCCCTCCTCCAGGCCATGGGCGACGAGCTGATCGAGCACGGGGACCCCAATGCGGCACTGCGCCGCATCCTCCACAGCGGTCTCGAGATTGACGGCGAGCGGCTCCAGGGCCTGCGGGAGATGCTCGAGCGGTTGCGCCAGCAGCGCCGGGAAACTCTCGAACAGCACGACCTGGGTGGCGTCTACGACGAGATCCGCGACGCGCTCGGCGAGGTCATGGAGACCGAGCGCGCTTCGCTCGACGCGCTTGAAGCCGGCAAGGACGGGGGCGACGAGGTCATCGCCGAGTCGGCACAGCGCCGTCGCGAGCAACTCGACCTGGTCGAGCACGAGAACCTGGCCGGCCAGGTCCGCGGCCTGCAGGACTACGACTTCACCTCGGCCGAGGCCGCCGACCGCTTCGAGGAGCTCCTCGAGGAACTTCGCCGGCAGTTGATGCAGCAGGCGGTGGACCAGATGGCGGGCGCCATGGCTGACCTCTCGCCCGAGGACATCGCCCGCATGAAGGACATGCTTGCCGAGTTGAACCAGATGCTCGAGCAGCGCTCGGCCGGCGAGGTCCCCGACTTCGACGGGTTCATGGAGCGCTACGGCGACTTCTTCCCCGAGAACCCGCAGACCCTCGATGAGCTGCTCGAGGTCATGGCCCAGCGGATGGCGGCGATGCAGCAGATGCTCAACTCCATGACGCCCGAGCAGCGGGCCCAGATCCAGGAGCTGTCCGAGCAGCTGCTCGGGGACATGGACCTGCAGTGGCAGATGGACCAGTTGGGCGGCCACCTGCGCGAGCTGTTCCCGCAGATGGGCTGGGAGCAGTCACGCGACTTCACCGGTCAGGAACCGGTCGGCATGGGCGAGGCCATGGAGTTGTTCGAGGAGTTGGCCGATCTGGACCAGTTGGAGCAGATGCTGCGGGGGGCGTCGAGCCCGGGTGCCCTCGCTGAGATCGACATTGACCGGGTGCGCGACCTGTTGGGTGACGCATCGGCCGAGAGCCTCGAACGGCTGTCCGAACTGGCCCGGATGCTCGAGGAGGCGGGCCTCGTCGACAACCACGAGGGCCAGTTGAGCCTGACGCCCCGGGCCATCCGCCGACTCGGCCAGAATGCCCTCGGTGACCTCTACCGTCGGCTCCTGCGCGACCGTGCGGGCCGACACGACCTGGAACGGTCCGGGGTCGGCCACGAGCGCGAGTACACGACCAAGCCGTACGAGTTCGGTGATCCCTTCAACCTCCACATCGAGCGCACCCTGCGCAATGCGGTCACCCGTGGGGGCGTCGGCACGCCGGTGCAGCTCACGCCCGAGGACTTCGAGGTCGAGCGCACCGAGTCCACCGTGCAGGCCGCCACGGTCCTGATGCTGGACCTGTCGCTCTCGATGCCGATGCGCGACAACTTCGTGCCGGCCAAGAAGGTGGCCATGGCGTTGCACTCGCTCATCTCGACCCAGTTCCCCCGCGACTACCTCGGCGTGGTCACCTTCAGCGAGGTCGCCCGCGAGATCAAGCCGGAGCGCATCCCGGAGGTGTCCTGGGACTACGTCTACGGCACCAACATGCAGCACGGCCTCGTGCTGGCCCGGCAGATGCTGGCCCGCCAGACGGGGACCCGCCAGATCATCATGGTCACCGACGGTGAGCCCACCGCCCACATCACCGACCAGGGCTACCCGCAGTTCAACTATCCGCCGTCGCAGGAGACCGTGGACCGCACGCTCGCCGAAGTGCGGCGCTGTACCCGGGACGGAATCCGGATCAATGTGTTCATGCTCGACGCCACCCCGTATCTGACCCGGTTCATCGAGACGGTGACCAAGATGAACGGTGGGCGGGCCTTCTTCACCACGAACCAGAACCTCGGCGACTACGTCCTGGTCGACTTCGTGGACCAGCGCCGGATCCTGCGCACGTCGCGCTGACCGCGCCGGACCCGGCGCCGGACCCTGTGTACGTCGCGTCGACCGTCAGGGGTGCCGAAATCCGGGATTCGGAAATCCTGTGGAAATCGGGATTTTCCTTGCTTTTTGGGTCACTACGGTGGTCTAATTACATCGCTGTAACCCCCACAGGCGTTTGTCGTGCCCAGCGCGCGGCCAGACGGCCGGGAGGCTCACCAACATGGGCATCTACGCGAAACCCGATCTCGACATGTCATGGCAGGAGTTCTCGAACTGCCTCGGCGTGGATCCGGATCTTTTCTTCCCCGAGCGGGGTGCCAGCACCCGCGAGGCCAAGGAGGTCTGTCGGGGCTGCGTGGTCCGCGAGGACTGCCTCGAGTACGCCCTCCAGAACGGCGAGAAGTTCGGCATCTGGGGCGGGATGAGCGAGCGGGAGCGCCGGCGCATCCGTCGCCAACGGGCCCTCGCCAGGGCCGCCGCCGCAGAGTCCGCCTGAGGCACGCGCCTGAGTCAAGCGCCTGTGGCACGCATCCGTCGATAACGGGCCAGGGCCGCCGTCGCCGAATCCGCCTGAGGCAAGTGTCTGAGTGCGCCCCGTTCACGCTTCGGGCTACGCTCTCGGCATGTCACTCCTCGCATTCCTCAGCGGCAATGAACTGACGTTGGTCATCATCCTGGCGCTCGTGGTGTTCGGCGGCAGCCAGATCCCCAAGCTGGCCCGCAACCTGGGCCGTGCCCAGAAGGAACTCCAGAAGGGCCTGGCCGAGGGCGCAGCAGAAGCCGACCGTGCCGAGGACTCCTCCGACTGACCTCGGTACACTCGGCGGCTCCCGTCCAACGATCCAGGAGCCACGGGCCATGAGCAACATCACCGAGAACCTTCCGCCGCAGCCGCCCGTCGGCGACGTGATGGTTGTCTACCTCGGCCCCGTGGCGCCCCATTGGGACATCCGCTCGACGTTCGGCGACCGCGTGCTGATCGAGTCCTTCCGCGACCGGATCAACGCAAGGCTCATGCTGCTCCCACCGCACGACCCCCAGTTCCGCCGCAACCGCGAGCGCATCAACCGCGATGCCGAACGCGAAAACGTCCGGATCTCCTGGGACCTCGGCTACGACGAAGAACCCAGAGGCTGAGGCTCCCGGGCCTGCCCGGCTGAGTACACCGGGCCCCGACGCGGCAACGGCCCCGGCACCCGGATCGGGTACCAGGACCGTTCAGGTCGGGGGCAGGGAGGGGACCGCCCCCGGCGAGTGGCCGGATGTGGTTGGTCAGATGTGGTTGGTCAGCGATCGTTTCCGGTCGGGGAGCTGGTCATCAGGCGGCCGCCACGTCGAGTCGACGTCGTTCCCGCCTGATGCGCCGGCGCTGCCTCTCCGAGCAGCCACCCCAGACACCGTGGTCGATGCGCTGGTCGAGTGCGTACTCGAGGCAGTGGTCGCTCACCGTGCATTCGGCGCAGATGGCCTTGGCGACCTCGACCCCCAGCCCGTCGCTGGGGAAGAACGTGTTCGGCGGGATCTCCTGGCACCGTGCCCGCCCCATCCAGAGTGTGTTCAACATCGCATCAACGGCTCCTTGCCTGCTCGGTGTGGTTCCGAGGCCCTGTCGGTTCCCGCCCCGTGGACACCATTGATGCCAGAAGGGGGCGAAAGCCCGTGTAAAGGCTCGTGCCCCAACCGGCGAGGCGGCTGCCACGGTCGAGAGATCCGATCTCTCCTCCACAGATCTGCCGCGGTTCGGTGCAGCGCCATTCCGTGGTCCTAGATTGCGCCTGATGCCCCGGCCGGAAACTGCAGTACAGGACCCTCGGTGACCGACACCCCCACGACGCGAACGAGCGAAGGCGGACTCTCGACCCCGGTTCGGGCGGTTATCGTCCTGGCCCTGCTCTACCTGTTCCTGACCGGCGTCGAGCTGCTCGGTGGCGGGTTCAAGTACCTCGGCAAGGACCTCGTCGACGGCCTGTTCGAGGGCGTGTCGAATCCGCTCGGAGGGTTCTTCGTCGGCCTGCTGGCGACCATCCTCGTCCAGTCCTCATCGGTCTCGACATCGGTGATCGTCGGACTGGTCGCCAGCGGTGTGGTCGGGGTCGATGAGGCCGTCCCGATGGTCATGGGCGCCAATGTGGGGACGACGGTCACGGCCGTGATCGTGTCCCTCGCACACATACGCCATGCCCAGGAGTTCCGCCGGGCCTTCGCTGCGGCGACCGTCCACGACTTCTTCAACATCCTCGCCGTGGCCGTGTTCCTGCCGATCGAGATCGCCACCGGCTTCCTGTCCAAGACCGCCGGCTGGATCACCGACCAGGTCATCGGAACCTCGGGGGCCACCTTCCAGAGCCCACTCAAACAGGCGGTCAAGATGCCAGCCGGGTGGGTGAGAGATCGGCTGACGGGTCTCGGCGCACACGACGACCTCCTCGGAGGACTGCTGATCGGGATCGGCGTGGCGTGCATCTTCGTGGCGCTGGCCTTCATCACGAAGAACATGCGGCTGCTCGTGGCCGACCGGGTCGAGGTCGCCATCAACCGGGCCCTCGGCGCCGGTTCCGGCATGGTGGCGATCCTGCTGGGTGCGGTCATCACGATCTCGGTGCAGTCGTCGTCGATCACGACGTCGGTGCTCGTGCCACTCGCCGCTTCCGGGGTGTTGACCCTCGAGAACATCTATCCGGTGACCCTCGGGGCCAACGTGGGCACCACGGTCACGGCACTGTTGGCATCGCTGGCCACCGGGAGTCCGGCGGCGGTCACCGTGGCCATCGTGCACACGCTGTTCAACCTCAGCGGGATCGCGGTCTTCTATCCCGTGAAGGCGCTGCGCAACGTGCCGATCAGGCTGGCCAGGGGTCTGGCGGACATTGCGTACGATCGCCGCAGCATGGCCGTGGGCTACACCTTGGGTATGTTCGTGGTGGTGCCGCTGCTCGGCGTGCTGATCCTCCGATGAAGCGTTCTCCGATGGAGCGTTCTTCGATGGCCACTCGACCCACACCGACCGAACCGGCAGGACACAGGAGGCGACACCCATGGTGATGAGCTTTTTCCGGAAGCCCGATGAGAGCGGCCTCGCACACATCGACGCCCAGGTACAGCGGATGATCATCGACGCCCGCCACACCTTCGACCTGGCCATGAACGCCCTGACCGGCGGACCGGTGGCAACGGTCGCCGACGAGGTTCGACGGACCGATCGTCAGATCAACCTCACCGAGATCAAGATCCGCCGGGAGCTGGTCGTGCACGCCTCGGTGCATGGCGGCGTCGACACGCCCGAGGTGCTGGTCTTCATGAACATGGTGAAGGACCTCGAACGCATCGGTGACTACAACAAGAACATCTTCGACCTCGCCGACGACGGCGTGTCGATGGCCGAAGCGCCTGACCTCGACCTCCTGATCGACTACCGCGACGAGCTCTCGTCACGCATCGCCCTCATGGGCGAGCTCCTCACCACCCGCGACGAGGATCGGGCCCGTGCCTACATCGATCGAGGCGACGAACTGCGCCGCGAGTTCGACGGCCGCATCCAGGCACTGCTCCACTCCACCGAGACGGCGATGGTCGCCGTCCCGCGGGCCCTGCTGTACCGGTTCCTCAAGCGGGTCACGGCCCACTCCCTGAACGTGGTGTCGGGGGTCGTCATGCCGGTTGACCGGCTCGACTACTTCGACGAGGACGAGGACACACGAGTCTGAGCCCGACCGTGTAGACCCTCTCCATGCGGGTCCTGGTCACCAACGACGACGGCATCGACTCGCCAGGCCTCGCGGCGCTCGCCGAGATGGTCGGCGAGGCCGGCCACACACCCGTCGTGGCGGCACCAGTGCGAGACCAGAGTGGCGTGGCGGCCGCCCTCGGACCCCTCGACGACCCCTCCCGGGTGAGCATCGAGCGGGTGTCGATGGACGGCCTGGATGCCCATGCCGTCCACGCCCCGACGGCGCTCATCGTCATGCTGGCGATGCAGGGCGGCTTCGGTGAGGCGCCCGACCTGGTGGTGTCGGGGATAAACAACGGTCCGAACACCGGGAGGTCGACGCTGCACTCTGCGACGGTGGCTGCGGTTCTCGTCGCCGGCTACCACGGCCGGTCGGGCCTGGCCGTCAGCCAGGTCGACGGTGCCCCCCAGCTCTGGTCGACGGCGGCGACGATGGCGCGGCCGCTGCTGGACTGGCTGTGCCACGCCCCGGTCGCGACGCTGCTGAACCTCAATGTGCCGAACAGCGACCCAGGCGACGTGCTCGGACTCCGACAGGCGGGGCTGGCGTCCGTCGGTGGTGTCGAGACGGTGGTCCTGGGGCGGGACGAGACAGGCATCGACATCGACCTCGTCCCGACGAGTCGAGAGCTCCCCCCGGGCCTCGACTCGACACTTCTGCGCGAGGGTTGGGCCACGGTCAGCGCCATCGCCCCACCGACCTCCCTCGACATCGAGCTTCCGACCGAGCAGTGGTGGAGTGATCGTTGACGCAGGTCTGAGCGTCTCGCCACGACTCGAAGGTCTGCCGGCGGTCCGAAATCCTGGTGGCCTGAACGTGGGTGACCGGCGGCTCCTAGCCTGAGCGTCGTGGCTCCCTCCGCACCCCGCCCCCGTAACCCGCGAGGGATCGTCAACCCGTTCGTGCAGATGGCGAAGACGCACGCCCTGTCCTCGATGTGCGACGCCATGATCGCGGTCGCCCTGGCCG
>CAJXIS010000007.1 GCA_913054115.1 uncultured Acidimicrobiaceae bacterium
CGATGAGCAGCGAACACCAACGACTGGCCGACCTGGCCGAACGCCACCTGTGGGGCCACTTCAGCGTGCTGAACAACGACGTCGATGGCATGCACATCATCGAGCGCGGCGACGGCTGCTATGTCTGGGACTCGAAGGGCAACCGCTACCTCGACGGCCTGGCCGGGCTGTTCGTCAGCCAGTTGGGCCACGGCCGGCCCGAGCTGGCCCGAGCAGCCGGCGACCAGGCGGCGACGCTCGCCTACTTCCCGATCTGGACCTACGGCCATCCCACAGCCATCGAGCTGGCGGCCAAGTTGGCTTCGTTGGCCCCGGGTGACCTGAACCGGATCTTCTTCACCACCAGCGGATCCGAGGCGGTCGAGTCGGCCTGGAAGCTGGCCCGCCAGTACTTCAAGCTGCTCGGCCAGCCCGACCGCATCAAGGTCATCAGCCGCAACCTCGCCTACCACGGCACGTCCATGGGGGCGCTCTCCATCACCGGCCTCGAGTCGATCAAGACCGTCTTCGAGCCGCTGGTGCCAGGTGCCGTCAAGGTGCCCGAGACCAACCACTACCGCTGCCCGACCTGTCAGGACGAGCCGCACTGCTCGCTCCACGCCGCCGACGCCATCGAGGAGGCCATCCTGCGGGAGGGCCCCGAGACCATTGCGGCGGTGTTCCTCGAACCCGTGCAGAACGCCGGCGGCTGCTTCGTGCCGCCGCCCGGCTACTTCGCCCGGGTGCGTGAGATCTGCGACCGGCACGGCGTGCTGCTGGTCTCCGACGAGGTCATCTGCGCCTACGGGCGCATCGGATACATGTTCGGCTGCGAGCGCTACGGCTACCAGCCAGACATCATCACGTCGGCCAAGGGCCTCACCTCGGGCTACGCCCCCCTCGGCGCCATGATCGTGAGCGACCGGGTCGCCGAGCCGTTCGTGGGCACCGGCGAGTCGTTCCTCCACGGCATCACGTTCGCCGGCCACCCGGTGAGCTGCGCAGTGGCGCTCGCCAACCTGAAGATCTTCGAGGACGAGAACATCGTGGGCCACGTCCTGGACAACGAGGTGGCCTTCCGGGCCTCCCTCGACGACCTCATGGACCTGCCCATCGTCGGCGACATCCGTGGCGAGGGCTACTTCTACGGCATCGAGTTGGTACGGGACCGCGACACCCGGTCGTCGTTCAGCGACGAGGAGCGCGAGCACCTGCTGCGCGGGTTTCTCTCCAACCGCCTCCTCGAACTGGGCCTCATCTGCCGTGCCGACGACCGGGGAGAACCGGTCATCCAACTCTCACCGCCGCTCATCGCCGGGCCCGAGCAGTTCGAGGAGATCAATGCCAAGTTGCGCACGGCGCTCACCGAGGCCATGGCGGAACTGGGGGTCTGAGCACCGTGTCCGAACCACGGAGCGAGGTGTTCGTCCTCGACGACGTCGACAAGGCGATCATCCGCGAACTCCAGGTCGACGGCCGCATGGCGTACGCCAGACTGGCCCCGAAGGTGGGCCTGTCGCAGGCGGCCGTGCGCCAGCGCGTGAACCGCCTGCTCGACCGCGGCGTGGTGCAGATCGTGGCGATCTCGGATCCGCTCAGCCTCGGCCTGAACACCCAGGCCATGGTCGGCATCACCGTGACCGGCGACGTCCGGCGGGTCGCCGCTGCGGTGGCGGCCATGGAGGAGTCGGAGTACGTGCTGATCACCGCCGGCCGCTACGACGTGCTGGCCGAGTTGATCTGCACCGACAACGACGCCCTGCTCGAACTCGTCAACGACCGGGTTCGCGCCATCGAGGGCGTGGCCTCCACCGAGGTCTTCTCGATCCTCAAGATGGAGAAGCTCACGTTCTCCTGGGGCACCGGCTAGCGCCGGCCTCCCGGTCCCTATTTCAGGGCGGCCGCCATGGTGTCGATGATGCGGCCGACCTCGTCGTCGGTGATGACGAGCGGCGGGCAGATGGCCAGGCAGGTGCCGATCGGGCGGACGATCACCCCGGCATCGAGGATGGCGTTGCGCACCGGGATGGAGTCGCGGCCCAGTTCGGCGGCGTAGACGGCGCCGATCCCGCGCCACGACTCGACCAGCCCGTCGCCGACGAGGGCCTCGAGCCCGTTGCGGACCTGCTCACCCACGTGGCGGCCGCGCACGATCAGGTCCTCGGCCTCCATCAACTCGATGTTGGCGATGCCTGCGGCACAGGCCGCCGGGTGGCCCGAATAGGTGTAGCCGGTGCGCAGGAGGAACCCCGGCTCCTCGAACTCGGCGCTGAGGTCGCGGGACAGCAACACCCCCGACAGCGGCTGGTAGCCGGAGGTGACGCCCTTGGCGAACGTGATCAGGTCGGGGGTGACCCCGAACGTCTGGGCGCCGAACCACTCCCCGGTGCGGCCGAACCCGCAGATGACCTCGTCGAAGATCAGCAGGGCGCCGTGCTGGTCGCAGAGGCGGCGCATGCCCTCGAGGTAGCCGTCGACCGGGGGGAACACGCCGCCGGCGCCCTGCACGGGCTCGGTGATGATCGCAGCGATCCGGTCGCCCTGGTCGGCGAACACCTGGGCCAACGCCTCGAGGTCGTCGTGGGGGACCTCGACGAAGTGGGGGACCAGGTCGCCCCAGCCCTCCCGGTTGGGGGCGATGCCCTGTGCGGAGGTGCCGCCGAGGTTGGTGCCGTGGTAGCCGTTGGTGCGGCGCACGACGACTTGGCGATCGGCCTGGCCACGGCGCTGCATCGCCTGGCGGGCGATCTTGATGGCGGTGTCGACGGCCTCGGAACCGGAACAGCCCAGGAACACCCGGCCGTCGGGGAACGGCGACCGCTCGACGATCATCTCGGCCACACGGTCGGCCGGCTCGTTGGTGAACGGGTCGAAGATGTTGTACGCCTCGATCCGCCGCATCTGGTCGGTGACCGCATCGATGATCTCGGTGCGGCCGTGGCCCACCTGGCAGTACCAGAGGCTGCCCAGCCCGTCGACGTAGTCCTTGCCGGTGTCGTCGTAGACGAGCGATCCCTCGCCGCGGACGATGTTGATGAATTCGGAACGTGGCTTCGCCGCGGGGGTGAAGGGATGCAGTAGTGCATTGGTCATTCGAAGAGCCTCCTGATCAGGCCGAAGGGTACGCCAGGTCGCACGGGTTGGCGATCCGGAGGACGGGTGAGCACGGCGCCTATAGCCAGGAGCACGACCATGACCGCGGACGTGCAGATCCAGACCATCAGGTCGTCGGTCGCGCCATAGAGGACGGAGAAGGCGATGGCGGCCACGGCACCCGTCGCCAGCTCGACGGCGCCCATGAGCCCCTGTGCCGATGCCTGCCGCTCCTCGGTGACCGCCGCCGCGACCAGCATCGGCGCCGACGGGAAGCCGAAGCCCTCGAGGACTGAAGTGAGCATGGTCACGATGAGCAGCCAGAGCACGCCCGGGACGATGCCGTAGAAGACGATGGCGAGGCTGAGCACCGACAGGCTCCCGATCGCCCAGCGGCGGGCGCCGTAGCGCTGCGCCAGGACACCGCCCCACGGGGAGAGGAGCGGGATCGGCAGGGCGGCCATCGTGAGGCCGATGCCGATGACCATGCTCGAGGCACCACGGGTGTCGAGTTCGAGGATCCAGACCGCCTCCATGGCGCCGATGAACACGAAGTAGGCGGCAACGACGAAGAAGGCGCCGACCAGGCGGCGGATCCTGAAGAGTCCCCGGAAACCCAGGCCCTCGGTGTCCCGTGCAGCCGTGTCGGGCCGCGCCCGCCACGACATGGGGAGCAGCAGGACCAGCAGCCCGGCAAACACCCAGAACGTCAGCCGGAAGCCGCCCACGCCGTTGAGCACGGCGGCCACGAGCGGGCCGATCACGAAGCCGCCGACGTCCCATGCGCCGAGTCGGCCCATGTTGCGGCCCAGATTGTCGGGGTCGGCCACGATGACCGTGCGGCGGGCACCCGGCCCGGCGGTCCCGAGCGCGAAGCCGAAGACGATCCGGCCCGCCACGAAGTGCCACAGATTGTCGCTGATGGCCAGAATGAGCAGGCCGCAGATGCCCAGCACGATGCCGACCCGCAGCAGTGTCGGAGCCTTTCCCCGGTCGGCATGTGGGGCCATCACCAGGGTCGCGACGAAGGCGGCACCGAAACCGGCGCCGATGGCCAGGCCGATGCCCGCCTCCGAGAAGCCGAGTTCGCTCCGCAGTTCGGCCAGCAGCGTCATGATCGACGCCAGGCCCGCCGACATCCCGCCGAGGATCAGGAAGTACGGGAGGAGCCCCGGTCCGCCGTCGGCCGCCGGCGGTGCGGTGTCAGTCTCTGACCTGGACACCGGGGAGCACGCAGAGCATCTCGTAGAGCAGGTTGGCGCCGACGAGGCTTGTCATCCCGCTGGTGTCGTAGATGGGGGCGATCTCGACCACGTCGCAGCCGACCAGGTCGAGTCCACGGCAGCCCCGGATGACCTCGAGGGCCTGCGGCATGGTGAGGCCACCGACCTCGGGGGTGCCGGTGCCAGGGGCGAAGGCCGGGTCGAGGCCGTCGATGTCGAAGCTCAGGTAGACGGGCCCGCCGCCGACCTGCTCGCGCACCTCGGCCATGAGCGGTTCGAGGCTGCGGTACCAGCACTCCTCGGCCTGGACCACCCGGAAGCCCTGGTCACGGGACCAGTCGAAGTCGTCGGCGGCGTAGCCGGTGCCGCGCACGCCGATCTGGACGACCCGGTCGCAGTCCAGGACGCCGGCCTCGACGGCCCGCCGGAACGGGGTGCCGTGGGCGATCTTCGAGCCGTACATGGTGTCGTTGATGTCGGTGTGGGCGTCGATGTGGACGAGGCCGACGGGACCGTGACGCTTGGCCATGGCCTTCAGGATCGGCAGGACGACCGTGTGGTCGCCCCCCATGGCAGCGGTGATCAGCCCGTGTCCGAGCAGCGAGTCGAAGTACGCCTCGATGGCATCGACCGCCGCCAGCAGGTCGTAGGGGCTGGCCGCCACGTCGCCGACGTCGTCGATGCGGAGGCTGTCGAACGGCGCCGCCCGGGTGGCCATGTTGTAGGGGCGCAGCAGCACCGACTCGTCGCGGATGCCGCGTGGCCCGAAGCGGGCGCCGGGACGGTTGGAGGTGCCGATGTCGAGCGGCACGCCGACGACGGCCACGTCGAGGTCGGCCGGATCGATGCGACCTGGCAGGCGCATGAACGTGGCGATGCCGCCGTAGCGGGGCATCTCGTTGCCGCTCAGGGGCTGGGGGTTGGGTGGTTGCGGGTTCTGCGTGTCGGACATCGATGCTCCGTCGGTCGGAACGGCGTCGGTCAGGGGCGGAGTCTCGCACGGGTTCGGGCAGGTCAGGCATGCCGGGCCTGTGGCAGGATGCGTGTCCGCCGACCGACGACGGGCGCGGAACACTCGATACAGGGACAGCAGGGGAAGCAGGGGCGACGAGGACCGTGACACACGACTTCCGGGGCCTGGCCGCGACGGCCCGTGCGGTGACCGAAAAGGGTGCGGCACGCCTCGCCCGCGACGGCAAGCTCCCGGTACGCGAGCGGATCGACCTGCTGTTCGACCCGGGCACGTTCGTCGAGGACGCCCTGCTTGCCAACGCCCTGGCCGGCGACCTGCCGGCTGATGGCGTGGTGACCGGCGGCGGCCTGGTCGAGGGACGCCCCGCATTGGTGATGGCCAACGACCCCACGGTCAAGGCGGGCTCATGGGGTGCCCGCACAGTCGAGAAGATCATCCGACTCACCGAGCGGGCCCTAGGGGCCGACCTGCCGATCTTCTGGTTCGTCGACTCGGCCGGCGCACGGCTCACCGATCAGGTGCAACTCTTCCCGGGGCGCCGCGGCGCCGGGCGCATTTTTCACAATCAGGTCATGCTCTCGGGGCGGGTGCCGCAGATCTGCTGCCTGTTCGGACCGTCGGCGGCGGGAGGCGCCTACATCCCGGCGTTCTGCGACGCCGTGTTCATGGTCGAGGGCAATGCCTCGATGTACCTCGGATCGCCACGGATGGCCGAGATCGTGGTCGGTGAGCATGTCACGCTCGAGGAGATGGGCGGCGCCCGCATGCACGCCACGGTCTCCGGTTGCGGCGACAATCTGGCCGACGACGACACCGACGCCATCGAACAGGCGAAGTGGCTGTTTTCGTTCCTGCCCACCAGTTGGGAGGAGCCGCCGCCGGTGTGCGCCCCGGCCGGTCCGTCGACGCCGCTGACCGCCGACACCATCCCGACCGACGACAAGGTCGGCTACGACGTGCGCCGGGTCGTTGAGGGCCTGGTCGACGACGACTCGTTCTTCGAGCTCAAGCCGCTGTTCGCCCCCGAGCTGGTCGTCGGCTTCGGTCGCCTCGACGGCAACCCCGTGGGGATCGTCGCCAACAATCCTGCGGTCAACGGCGGCGTGCTGTTCGTGGACTCGGCCGACAAGGCGGCCCGGTTCATCTGGCTGTGTGATGCCTTCAACGTGCCGCTCGTCTACCTGGCCGACGTGCCGGGGTTCATGATCGGCACCCAGGTCGAGCGCCAGGGCATCATCCGTCACGGTGCCAAGATGATCACGGCGGTCTCTGAGGCCACTGTGCCGACCGTGTCGGTCATCCTGCGCAAGGCGTACGGCGCCGGGCTCTACGCCATGTGCGGACCCGGGTTCGGGCCCGACGCATGCCTGGCACTGCCTACGGCCGAGATCGCCGTGATGGGCGCTGATGCCGCTGTGAACGCGGTGTTCGCCAACAAGATCGCCGAGATCGCCGACCTCGACGAGCGGGCGGCGTTCGTCGAGGCCCGCCGGCAGGAGTTCGACGAGGACGTCGACCTGCTGCGCCTGGCCTCGGACCTGGTGGTCGATGCCGTCGTGGAGCCAGAGGACCTGCGGCGGGAGTTGATCGTGCGACTGGCGATGGCTGCGTCGAAGGACCGTGGGTTCTCCCGACGCCGTCACGGTGTGCCACCGGTCTAGGGAGAGACAGTCATGCTCGAGTTCACCGATGAACAGGAGGCCTTCCGGGGAGTGGTCCGGGAGTTCGCCGAGGCCGAGATCCGGCCCCACGCCGAGGCATGGGATCGCGACCACGTCTTCCCGACCGACACCGTCCTGGCCATGGGCGAACTCGGCCTGTTCGGGTTGATGTTCGGCGAGGAGTGGGGTGGCGCCGGCGCCGGCCTGACGACCCAGTGCCTCGCCATCGAGGAGATCGGCCGGGTGGACCAGTCGATCGGCATCACGCTCGAAGCCGGGGTGTCGCTGGGTGCCCGACCGATTGCCGAGTACGGCACCGACGAACAGAAGGCCGAGTGGCTGCCCGACCTGGTGGCCGGCCGCCGACTGGCAGCCTTCGGCCTCACCGAGCCGGGCGGCGGTTCCGACGCCGGCGCCACCGCCACGCGTGCCCGCCTCGACGGCGACGAGTGGGTGATCGACGGAGCCAAGACCTTCATCACGAACTCGGGCACCGACATCACCAGCCTGATCACCGTGACCGCCCGGACCGAAGAGGGCATCTCGACGATCGTCGTGCCCGCCGGAACGCCAGGCCTCGTGGTCGAGCCGCCTTACCGCAAGCTGGGATGGCACGCCTCCGACACCCACGGCCTGGTCTTCGAGGACTGCCGGGTGCCGGTCGCCAACCTGTTGGGGAAGCCGGGACGCGGCTTCGCCCAGTTCCTGGCCACGCTCGACGACGGTCGGGTGGCGATCGCCGCACTGTCGGTGGGGCTGATCGCCGGCTGCCTCGAGGAGTGCGTGCGGTACGCCGGCGAGCGCAACGCCTTCGGCCGCCCGATCGGCTCCTACCAGGCGGTGGCGTTCAAGTGCGCAGACATGGCCGTGGCGCTCGAGACCGCCCGCCTCGCCACCTACCACGCTGCAGGGCTGCGGGACGCCGGGCGGCCCTTCAAGCGCGAGGCCGCCATCGCCAAGCTCTTCGCCACCGAGGCGGCGGTGACCACCACCCGGGAGGCCACCCAGATCTTCGGCGGCTACGGGTTCATCGACGAGACCCCGGTCGCCCGCTTCTACCGGGACGCCAAGATCCTCGAGATCGGTGAGGGAACCAGTGAGATCCAGCGGCTCGTGATCTCCAGGGAACTCGGGCTGGGGGAGCCGACATGAGCCACGACCACCGCGGGCACGATCACCACAGGCACGACCACGACAAGCGGTTGTCGACGAAGTTCCACTGGTTGTTCCATATCCGCAAGTTCTGGCAGTCGGACGTGAACCGGGACATGCTCGCCCTTGCCGCGCCGGGCGAGGGTGACCGGGCGGTCGACATCGGCGCCGGCATGGGGCCGGCCACGGTGCTGGCGGCCCGCCGGGGCGCCTCGGTCACCGCCGTCGATCCGTCGCGGTTCATGCGGACGATCCTGACGATGCGGCGGCCATTCCAGCGGGCCAGGTCCCGGATCACGGTGGCGGACGGGGTCGCCGAGTCGCTGCCGGTCGCCGATGCTTCCGTCGATGTGCTCTGGACGGTCAATGCCGTCCACCACTGGGTCGATCTCGAGGCCGCCTTCGACGAGCTCGTCCGGGTGCTCGCCCCCGGCGGCCGGATCGTGCTCATGGACGAGGACTTCACCCATCCCGACCATCCCCTGCACGCCTCCCACCACGACCACGAGGCCGAGACCACGATCGTGGACGTGGTGGCCATCGAGGCGGCGCTGCGTGCCCGGGGCCTCGAAGCCACCGGCGAAAAGACGATCGGCGGCGGCGTCCCCGTCAAGCTGATCAGGGCGACGAAACCCGCCTGATCGAGGTAGTCGGCCGGAGAGCGGTCAGGTCACCGGGTCGATGGGGGTGATCGTGCCGAGGGCCGCCTCGATGTCGCCGGCCGCCGACAGGCAGAGGTCCTCGCGCCAGCGGTCGGCGTAGCACTGCACGCCGAGCGGCAGCCCGTCGGCAACTCCGACCGGGACCGCCACGACCGGCAGGGCCAGCACGTTGCCGGGGATGATGCAGCACAGCAGTTCGGAGAGACCGCCGATTCCGATGTCATCCGAGAGGTCGGCGCCGTGCGGGAACGGCGGCTGCGTCCAGGTCGGCATGACCAGGACCGGGTGATCGACCAGGAAGAGGCTCCACTCCCGGGCGAGGCGCATGTACTCGGTCTGCACGACGGCCGGAGCGAGCCGCTCGGGAGAGTAGACGGCGGCCATCGCATCGAGCATCGCACCCAGCTCCTCGCTCAGGATCGGCCGTGCCACCTCCATGAGGTCGCCGATGTCGTTGGCGAGCAGGTGCGTCCAGATCTCGGCGCAGCGACCGATTTCGGGCGGGACGGCATCGACGACCTCCCAGCCGGCAGCCGCCAGGGCGTCCGCCGCACGGGCCACCCCGTCGATCGCCGAGGGGTGCAGGTCCGTCCCTGGCAACTCGCGGACCACGGCCGCACGTCGTGGGGCTTCGGGTCCCTCGAGCGGGACCGTCACCGACCGGGGGTCGCGGGGATCCCTTCCGTGGAGCACCCCGAGAGCCGTGCGCAGGTCGGCCACGGAACGTGCCATCGGGCCGTCGGTGAGCATCACCTGCGAAGAGAGGGGCGGGTTCTGGTCGTGGTCGAAGACGCTGAACGACGGGAGGCGGCCGTGGCTGGGCTTGAGTGCCGTGATCCCGCAGCAGAAGGCCGGGTTGCGGACCGAGCCGCCGATGTCGTTGCCGAGGCCCAGCGGTGACATGCCGGTGGCGATCGCCGATCCCTCGCCGCCCGACGACCCGCCGGCGCAGAGCCCGGGGTGCCAGGGGTTGCGGGTCAGGCCGTGGAGGGGGTTGTCGGTACTGATCCGCATGCCGAGTTCGGGCAGGTTGGTCCGGCCGATCGGGATGGCACCGGCGGACCGCATCCGCTCGACGATCGGGGCGTCGGTGGAGGCGACCAGTTCGGCGAAGGCAGGCAGGCCCTGCGTCGTGGGGGTCCCCGCCACGTCGAGGTTCTCCTTCACCGTGAACGGCACGCCGTGGAAGGGGCCCAGGTCGGCGCCGGTGGCCACCGCTGCATCGGCAGCGTCGGCGCCGGCACGGGCCTCGTCGGCGAGCACGCGAACGATGGCGTTGCAGTGGCCGTTGACCTCGTCGATGCGTCCGAGGTGGGCGTCGACCACCTCCCGGCTGGAGGCCTCCCCCGAGGCGATCAAGGCCGCCAGTTCGGTGGCTGTCCGCTGCCAGAGTTCTGCGCCCACTGCGCGAACCTAACTCCTGACGCGTCGACGAAACGAAGGGGGCATTCGGTGTCACGGATTTCGGTGAACGGACTGGACATCGAGGTCGAGGAGTTCGGCGACCCGGCGGATCCGCCGCTACTTCTGATCATGGGCCTGGGCGCCCAGATGATCGTGTGGCCCGAGGAACTCTGTCGTCAACTCGCCGATGCCGGCCACCACGTGATTCGGTTCGACAACCGTGACGTCGGCCTGTCGTCGTGGTTCGACGGGGCCGGAGTCCCCGACATGGAGGCCGTATTCGAAGATGCCGTGGCCGGCCGACCGGTCGAGTCGCCCTATTCCCTCTCCGACATGGCAGATGACGCCGTCGGCGTGCTCGACGCCCTCGGGATCGACTCGGCGCACATCGTGGGCGCCTCGATGGGCGGGATGATCGCCCAGCAGGTGGCGATCCGACACCCCGACCGGACGCGGTCGCTGTGCTCGATCATGTCGATGCCACGCTTCATCATCGGCGACCCCGAGGTTTCGGCGGTGCTCATGGCCGACGATCCGGGGACCCGGGAGGGTCGAATCGAGAATGGCATCGAGGGGTCTCGCCTGCTGACCGGTGACGGGTTCCCGTTCGACGAGGACCGGACCCGGACGAGTATCGAGGCGAGCATCGACCGGGCCTGGCACCCGGAGGGTACGGCGCGCCAGATGGCGGCGATCCTCGCCGATGGCGACCGTACGGAGGCGTTGCGTGGAGTGACGGCTCCGACGGTCGTGATCCACGGGACCTCCGACCGACTCGTGCTCCCGCAGGGTGCAGAGGAGACCGCGGCGGCGGTGTCCGGGGCCGAACTGGTTTGGATCGACGGCATGGGCCACGAACTCCCTCTCGGCGCCCACCAGCAGATCGTGGACGCCGTGTGCAGGCTGGTGGAACGGGCGGGGAATTGAGGATCGGTCGACCGCAGTGCCCGTGACGCCTTCTGACCGGGGTCCTGGCGACCACATCCCGTCGGCGACGGGTGGAGCGTTCCCGGCACGCGACGGCAACCTCGTCGAACCGCTGGTGGACGGTGGGGTCGCCTTCGACCGGATCGCCGCCGCCGTCGAGTCGGCCGTCTCATCGGTGTGGGTGTGCGTGGCCTTTCTCGAGGTCGATGCCCGGTTCCCGGGCGGTCGGGGCACCTTTTTCGACCTGATGGACGGTGCCGCCGGACGGGGCCTCGACGTGCGGGTGCTGTTCTGGCACCCGGACGCGTCCTTTGCCGGGGGCGATGCCGACGACGTGTTCCGCGGGGACGAGGCGGCCGCCGACCTGCTTGCCGACCGGGGCTCTGCATGGCAGGCACGCTGGGACTCGGTGGGACGGCAGTGCCAGCACCAGAAGGCCTGGCTGGTCGATGCCGGCACTTCCGACGAGGTGGCGTTCGTGGGCGGCATCAACATCGGCGCCGGCTCGATGGTCGGACCCGACCACCCCGAGGCGTCCGAGCCGTGGCGTTACGGCAACGTTCACGACGTGCACTGCCTCGTCCGGGGTCCGGTGGCGACCGATGTCCACGACAACTTCGCGATCCGCTGGAACGGTGCCTCCGAACGAGGGCGCGAGCACGGCGCCTGGCCGCCGGACGGCACCGACGACCTGCCGCTACCTGCCGGCAGGTCGGCGCCCGTCGGTCGGACCCGTGCGCAGATCGTCCGCAGCGTGCTGCCCGGGCTGTACGAGGACCTGCCTGACGGGGAGAACACGGTGCGCGAGCAGTACCTGGCGGCCTTCGATGCTGCCCGCGACTACGTGTACCTCGAGCACCAGATCCTGCTCAGCCGGGCGGCGCTCGAGGTGATCGGCGAGGCGCTCGACCGGGGGGTGCGCGTCGTGGCGATGGTGCCTGGTGACCCGATGCCCGTGCTGGCTGCTGCCCGGGCACACCCCGGCATCGCAGCCGCCTACTCCGCCCTGGCCGCACTCGGCGATCGTGAGGGCTTCTGCCTCGCCGCACCGGTCGCCCGCCGGTCGTGGGGCTACGAGGAGGTCTACGTTCACGCCAAGGTCGCCGTCATCGACGACGTCTGGGCCACGATCGGATCTGCCAACCTGATCTTCACGTCGTTCCAGGGCGACACCGAGATGAACGTGTCGTTCTGGGACGCCGACCTGGTGCGGGGGCTGCGCTCCCGACTGGTCGGCGAACAGGGCGGCTTCGACGCCGCAGGGATGTCGGGCGTCGAGGCCATCGACCGGCTGGCCGAGGTCGCCCGGGCCAACGCCGAACGCCGGATGGCCGACGAGGTGCTGCAGGGCTTCGCCTGCGCCGTCGACCCGGCCACCTGGGCGACCTGACCGGCTGGCCCACCGGGGGTCTGCCGCTCTGGTGTCACAGCCCGCGCCTACGGTGCATGACATGAACGTGCTGATGCTTCTCTTGGCCCTCGTCTGTCTCGCCGTGGCGGTCGCCGCCCTGGTCTGGGCGACCCGGAGTGCCCGTTCGGCCGCCTCTTCGATCGACGAGGAGGCGTTGGCCCAGCGCATGGCGGCCGAGGTCCGGGCACAGGTGGGCGGAGCGGCCGTCGATGCCCTCGCGGCGAACAACGAGCAGTTCCTGGCGCTGGCCACCGAGCGCCTTGGTGCCGAACGCGAGAAGACCAAGAACCTGCTCGACCCGTTCGCGGCCCAGATGAAGCTCCTCGACGCGACCGTCGCCAAGTTGCGCACTGCACACGAACAGGAGAAGGGCGCCGTCGAGAAGATGACCGGCGAGATGGTCCGTCAGATCAGCGAACTGACCACCACGACCTCGACGCTCTCCGAAGCACTCCGCTCGCCGACGGCGCGTGGTGCCTGGGGCGAGAATCAACTCCGCAACGTGATCGAGTTGGCCGGCATGGTGCCCTACTGCGACTACGAGGAGCAGGCCACCGGCGAGAACCGGGAGGGTGCGGGCGGGCGACCCGACGTCCGGGTCCGGATGCCCAACGGGGCGCACCTGGCGGTGGATGCCAAGGTGCCGTTGTCCGCCTACCTCGATGCCCAGGCGGCGACAGACGCAGTGGATGTCGACCGCCACATGGCTCGCCACGCCGCGGCGCTTCGGGCCCACGTCAATGCCCTCGCCTCCAAGAAGTACTGGGAGCAGAACGAAGGTCCGGCACCCGAATTCGTCGTCCTGTTCGTCCCGGGCGAGTCGTTCCTCGCCGATGCCCTGCGGTCCGACGTCTCGTTGCTCCAGGATGCGATGGAGAAGCGGGTGCTGCTCGCCTCGCCCGTGAACCTGTTGGCACTGCTTTGGTCGGTCGCCCGCGGCTGGCAGGAGGCCCGGATCGCCGAGAACGCCCGCCTGATCGCCGACCTCGGCGAGGACCTGTACAGCCGGATGGGCAAGGTCCTGGAGCACCTCGGCAAGACCGGTCGGGGCCTCGACCAGGCCGTGCGGTCGTACAACGACCTGATCGGGTCGGTCGAGGGTCGCCTCCTCGTCACCTTGCGGCGCTTCCCCGAACTGGGCGTCGGCACGGACCCCCTCGAGAGCCCGTCCGAGCTCGAGTCGCTGCCTCGTTCCCCCCAGGTCCCCGAGGTCCCGGACACCGAGGCCTGAGTCCTGCTGCTCTGCAACACCCCGTTCTTTGGGGTGTCGGTTGCTGTCCGCCCAGTTTTGATTTTTCTCGCGGGCGGTGAAACCGCAGGTCAGAGGCCATTTCTGGGCCAGTTTCGGGAAGGCTGTCACACCCCTTCTGCATGCTGCGGGGTGCCGGTTCCGATCGGCGTCACTCCCCCCGGAAAGGACGCAGCATGCAGAAGTACACGCACGACGATGGTGCCCGTCGCAGCGACGACAGGTCGCGTGTCACCGAACTCATGGCCCGCATCGTCGACGGCGACGAGGCGGCCTTCTTCACGCTCGTGGACGAGTTCGACCGCCGCGTTGCCTACAACGTCCGACAGATCGTGACCGACATGGGCCGCCGGGACATCCTCGCCGACGAGGACGAGATGGGCGGCCTGGTCACCGACGCGTGGCTGGTCGTACGCGAGCGCGCCGGTGGTTGGTCCCCGGACGGGGGGGCGATGCCGTGGCGGTGGGCGCACCGGGCCATCCTCCACCGGGTTTCCGAGGTCGTCGGCCACCGGACCTCGCCCCTACCGGACGACGACGGCGTCGAGGACGAGTCGTGGTCGCCGACCGGCGACGGCGACGACCTGATCCTGACGCGCCTCCGGAACGACGACCCCCGCCTCGCCCTCATGTTGACCACCCTCAAGGACAACCACAGCGAGCGCGACTACCTGATCGTCGTCGAATACCTCCAGCAGCAGTCGTTCGGCGATCCGTCGCCGTCGCACACCGTCGGTCGGCTCTACGGCGTCAAGCCCGACAACGCCCGCCAGATCTACCATCGGGCGAGGAAGCGGATGCGCCAGCTCGCCGCCGACGATCCGGCGCTCGAGTCCCTGCGCGACTTCTGGTGGCTGGCGGCATGAGGGCGGTCGGGTCCATCGACGACGACCGGCGCGAGCCGGCGGCCGACCTCACCTTCCTCTGCCTCATGATGGCGGAGGACTTTCTGGTCCGGGAGTACCGGCACCCGGTGGCCGCCGCCCTCGCCCTGGCGGCACGAGGTGTCACCGGACTCGAGCGACCAGCGTTCGCCGAGCGCTTCGACCGGACCGAGGACGAGGTGGCGGCCACCGAGGGAGGGTCGGTGGCGTTCACTGATCTCCCGGTAGAGGTCGGCGACCTGCTGGAGTCGTCCCAGAAATATGACCTGCTGCAGCTTGCCGACCTCGACCGTGCGTTCAGTCGTCTAGCGGTCAGGTCGAGCCTCGAGTCCGCCAGCTGGACCCAGGGGCAGTTCGCCGGGTTGGCCGTCTATGCCGGGGCCTCGTCGCGGCGTTAGGAACGCGGTCGCCGAAACGGCTGGTCGAGGTCGTCCTTGTCGCCCTTCGTGTACAGGGCAGCGGGTCGTCCGCGTCTTGTCGAACCCGTGTCGGGGGAACTCGAACTCGAAGCCATCGAAGGGGCGTCCGGGGCCGCATCGGCATCGTCGGACCGCCACGTGCGTTCGGGAGGAGCCTCAGGGATGGGGAACCTCGGGGGAGCGGCCATTTGCCGGGACTCCATCAGGAAGGAGGCACTCGGAACCGATGCCATCGAGCGAGTGGCCGACCAGGGTTGTCTGGTCGCCGGCCCGACAGGAGCGGACTCGGCGTCGAGGTCGCGCGTGGTGCGGTCGGTGCGCTCGGTGAAGCCCTGGTTCATCTTCTCGACCTTGCGGCGGAAGTTGGCCGGCTCGAGCTGCTGGCCCCAGACGGTCTCGTAGACGCGTCGAAGCTGGGTCATCGTGAACTCGGGAGGGCAGAAGTGTGCGGCGACGGTCGTGTACTCGAGCTTGGCACGGGCACGTTCGATGGCGTCGGTGACGATCAGGTCGTGATCGAAGGCGAGGTGGCCGCCGGGACCCGCATGTGCCCTGATGTCGGCCTCGAGTTCG